>CAYGVZ010000119.1:0-8741 GCA_964353475.1 uncultured Pirellulales bacterium
GATATATTCATAAGCCCCCATATCCACAATTGAATTCCCGTCCCCATCGCCGTCAGTCACCCGGGGATTACCGTCGATGTCTGTCTCATTCGGCCCGGCGATAAAATTCGGCTCGCCCGTATCAATGCACGGTGAATCCCCCCTCAGCCGATAATCCCCATCCACCCAGAAATCATCGTTCGCATCGTCCGGCGTACCATTCGCATCCCAATACCCCGGCATTACGAATTGCGGCTCTGTGTCAATGTTCCCGTCACCGGGGAATCCCCCCTCGACGCAACTATACTGAACAGTGCTGTACCGCCGGTCTATCCGTATCTGATTAGCTGGCTCACCTGTGAGAGTACCGTTGCCCCAAACGATGCAGTTACTGATACGGCTCTTGTAACAGCGAATACCAAAAGAATGCTCTGAGCACTTCTGGCCGTTTGTTACTACCGTACAATTGGTAATGACATTGCTGCCACTTTTGGGTAAATCCCACATAACGATTCCCGCGCAGTTTCCCGCAATCAGCGAATCTCTTATAGTGCCGACTATATCAGCACCAACTCCTGTATTGCCGACTATCCGAGACCGCTCGATAGTAATATTTCCCCTTGCGTAGATACCCACACCAACGCCTTCTGTGTTTTCATTGCCAGCAACGAGACATTGAGTAGTAGCGACTTCTCGGACGGTGGAAATCCCCCCGCCATTATGAGTAATTGTACAATTGCGGATAGTCAGGTCATTTCCCTCAAACCATATCCCCTCCGCACTGTGTCCGCTTATGTTGCTATCCGATATCGAGAGGTTACCAGTGTCCTGTACACGGACGCCGTTTAGAGCAGAATTGCTGCTCGGTGATATGGTGCAGCGACTAACCACTGCGTTACTGTTGCCGTAAGATGATATGCCGCACAAGCCGTGAATAATCGTGCAATCCTCGATGATGCAGTTGGGGCCATCGATAACAATACCAGCTTCGGTCTGTGAGATTAGGGTGCATCTTTTAATGAGCCCCTCATCAAACAGAATCAGTCCGTCCAAATGAGCTTCTGTCTTGCTGGAAATCAAACAGTCCTCGACTCGAGGCCCCCCCCGCATACACATAATGGCACTGCCCGCCCAGTGCTGCGATATGTTGTCTGTGATTTTGCATCCTTTGATTGTTACTGCGCCAAAGAAGCAACTTATGGCAGCTCCGCCGCCGCCACAGCCCTCGATGGAATTGCAGGTAATAACGCAGTCAGAGATGACTGCGTTGCTATTGAAGCAACCAAGCCCGCCACCCAATTCGGCATGATTATTGAATAATACACAACGCGAGATGGTGGGGCTGGAACTCGCACAGTAGATTGCTCCACCGTCAGATTGGAAAAGAGCGGCACAGCCACGGACTATGCTTACTCCTGTCAGAACTGAATAAGGGCCTTCCCCAGAGCTAAAGATGAAACCGCGGTGGCGGTTCATTGTATCCGCGTTGCAGTCGATGATTGTAGCGGCCACGGTCTTGGGGTCGGTGGGGTCTTCTGACTGGACGGTGATGGCCTTGCCCTCGAAGGAGATGTCACGGTTGCCTTCGCCGGTGTAGGTTCCGGGGGCGATGATGACTGTGTCGCCGTCAACGGCGGCGTCGATGCTTGACTGGATTGTCGGGTACTGGCTGGGAACAAGCAATTCCGCAGCAGGGGACGCAGGCGACAACAGCAGTGTAACGACCAGATTTGCAAAAACCGTGTTTTTCATACCTTTGCCCCAGCAATAGATTTGCTATTTATCATTTGCGATTTTCGATTTTGGGCCTTGCCGCCATTGGGAGTATCCTCACAAGAAGTTTCCCAATGTAAGATGCGCAAAACAGGCCGACTGTTCCCTGAAAAATCTCGATTTTTCAAAAAAACTGTCAAATAAGGATGCCGGACAATCGGCTGCGCAGACGCTATTGACTGTTCAAAAAGGCGGGAATGATATGAGGACGCTGAAATATGATGACGACTCAACCAATTATGAGATCAGCTTTTACCCCTCTTTCTCCATATTCCATCAAACCAACCTCGTGGAATTCTGCAGGCAAAATCTTAAAAAACGTCGGAGATTACATCACCTCGAGGCGTTTGAGGGTGGCGCGCGCCCAGCGGATACTGCGAATCTGGGCGAATAGAAGCAACAGCAGGGCCAGCAGCCAGTACGCAACAAAACGGCCATAGAAGAATACCTTCTCCCAGACGCTCTTGTCTTCGGCGCAGCGGCTGACAAGCTCGCAGGGCGTGAACATAACACCCTTGAAAACAGGCCCGAAAAACTCCTGCCAGGGCAGCAGGAGCACAAGGAAAACCAGCGAGAGGAAAAATGCCCTTGCGATATGATTTATTCCGCCCAGCCGGCCAATCAGGGAGACCTTCAGGGCAAATAACATCGTCAGGCAGTACAGGCAGGCGACGGGTATCAGAACAAAGTTAATGAACCGGACAAAGGAGATTATGTCCTGCACCCTCGGTTTGAACAAGAACACGATGCCCCGTCGCTCCGGCGGCTGGCTCGGCTGCTGCGGCTGGGCGGTTTGCCCGGCTGTGGATGCAGATGACTGGTTGATATCGGCCACGACCTGCCTGGCTGCTTCTTTTATCTGGTCGGTAACGGCGACCGGCCGTTGCAGCACGCCGGCGCCCTCGTTGGCATCCGCCGGCAGCGTTGCGACCGATTCGGACTGCGGCCGGCTTGTCTCGACAAAGCCGATGTTTACAAGCCAGAACGATGTCTCCAGCAGCAGGAGGCATACGAATGTGACAACGAACAGGAAGTTCTTCCAGCACCGGAACACGCTGATTGCTTCGAGGCAATCGGTGGTATCAACCATATTGCCGCCTGCGGACTGGTTCATTTGATTTCTCCTGTCTGAGCTTTTTTCTCTATCCTGGAATTCAAAAGCCATAGCCGTTCGCACCCGATAGTCCTGTTTTTTCCCTTTCAGAACTCATCTGTTATTATGATTCACCGCTGTTTCAAGTGCAACAAGTAAATTCGCACGATTACCCCAGATGCCTGAAGCTGGTTTTGGCGGCCTTGATGGTCTCTTCAATATCGCGTTTTGAATGGGCAAGTGAGACGAACATTGCCTCGTAGGCGCTTGGGGCAAGATATATCCCCTGTTTGAGCATTTCAGCAAAGAACCGCTTGAATTGAGCGATATTGGTTGACTGTACATCTGCGAAGTTGCGGACAGGCCTGTCGGTGAAGAACACGCTCATCAGGGAGCCGACACGGTTGATTGTGACGGGCACATTTGCATCCTTTGCCGCACAAGTCAGGCCGTGTTCGAGCATCGCCGACGTTGATTCGAGTTTCCCATAGCAATCGCCCCTCAACAGCACATCGAGTGTCGCATTTGCAGCGGCGGTGGCAATGAGGTTGCCGCTTAATGTGCCTGCCTGATAGACCTTTCCTGTCGGCGCGAGCAAATCCATAATCCCGGCCTTTCCGCCGACCGCGGCCAAAGGAAGCCCGCCGCCTATGATTTTGCCGAGGCAGGTCAGGTCTGCCTTTATTCCGTAGAGCTGCTGTGCGCCGCCGGGCGCGACTCGAAAGCCCGTTATTACTTCATCAAATATCAACACGGCCTTTTCGGCGTCACACAATTCCCGCAGGCAGCGCAGGTAGCCATCTACTGGCGGGACGACGCCCATATTGGCGGCAATCGGCTCGACAAGTACCGCGGCGATTTTGCTTTTGTGGATTGTAAACGCCTTTTTTACTGCTTCGACATCGTTGTACGGAACAACGATTGTCAGCGCGGCGATTTTCTCGGGGACGCCTGCGCTTGAGGCAGCGCCGTGTTCCGCGACGCCTGACCCTGCCGCGACGAGCAGCGAATCGCTGTGGCCGTGATAGCAGCCGACCATTTTGATAACCAGGTCCCTGCCGGAGTAAGCCCTTGCCAGCCGAATGGCAGTCATCACCGCCTCGGTGCCGCTGCTGACAAGCCGGACTCTCTCGATTGAGTCAAACGCGGATACGATTTTTTTTGCAAGTTCTGTTTCTGCCAGCGTAGGTGCGCCGAATGATGACCCTTTCTTCGCGGCGGCGTTAATAGCTTTAATGACGGCGGGATGCGCGTGCCCTAAAATCATCGGTCCCCACGAGCCAACGTAGTCGATGTATTCGTTGCCGTCTATGTCGTAGATTTTCGAACCCTTCGCCTTCGCAATGAACAGCGGCGGCATATCGACCCCGCCAAACGCCCGCACGGGCGAATCAACCCCGCCCGGCAGGACCCTGCACGCTTCCCCGAACGCCATTTTGGACTTCGGGTTCACCACCTTGACCCGTTTACCAGCCATCGCCCAAATCGTAAACGGCACAGCGCAGGCCGTCAATCACTATTCAGAAGAGCTGGCAACCACCGCAACTCAAGCTTGACAGGCCGAACTTGCCGTCTTACCTTGTCGGCATGCAGACAGGCAGAACATATCTTGCAATGCCCCTTTTGATGCTCGGACTGTGCTGTGCGGTACGGGCTGCCGACAAAACCGCTTCAGCCGAAATATCAGTTATCGAGATTAGTCGGGAGATGCTCGAAGACAAGATACGAGGCGGGCTGGTCGCGCAGCTATTGGGAAACCTCAACGGCCTGCCTCACGAGAACAAGTATTATGAGCAGCCGGGCAGCGTTGAGGATTATAAGCCAGCTCTACCCGAGGGTGCGCGGACCGACGATGACACCGATATTGAATGGGTCTATATCGCCGCAATGCAGCGCACCAGCACGATTTCGCTTTTGCCTGCACAGATTAGCGAATTGTGGAAGAGACACATCAACGGCCATATCTGGTGCGCCAATCAGTACGCCAGGCATCTGATGGATATGGGGATTGAGCCGCCGCTCACTGGCAATTCCGCGTTTAACCCCTGGGCAAACTTTAATATCTCAGGGCAATTCATCTGTGAGTCGTTCGGTCTGATAGCCCCCGGTATGCCTCAAACGGCGGCACGCATCGGTCTGCACTACACTCATGTCGCCATTGACGGCGAACCGGCCCAGGCAACACAGTTTTTCGCTGCAATGATAGCGACTGCGTTTATCACAGATGACTTAGGCAGAATCATTGACGCAGGTCTGGCGTCAATAGATCCCAATAGTATTCTGGTGCAGATTGTCCGCGATGTTCGGGGATGGCACGCAGCCAACCGGCAGGATTGGCGGAAAACCCGGCAGTTAATAAGGGACCGTTACACCCTCCATAAGGAGAGAATGCGAAACCAGAATGGCTATGAGCTCTGCACAGCGGCAACGGTGGCAGCCCTGCTTTATGGCAAGGGCGATCTCGCCGAGACCCTGCGGTATGCCTTCAACTTCGGCTGGGATGCCGACAACAACGCCGCCACCGCCGGCACTGTCGTGGGCGTTATCAGGGGCTGGAACTGGATACAGCAACAGGGCTGGGTCATCAAGGACATCTATACCAACACTACCCGCACGGCAATGCCGAAGGATGAAACCATCACGAGCTTCGGCGACCGGCTGATAGACGTGGCCAAGCGTGTGATTATTGAGAACGGCGGTGAAAAGTCCAGTCAGGAAGGCAAGACCCTCTACCGCATCCGCGTGCAGAAAGCAGCCAACGTGGAGCGGCTGATAAACCCGCAAGACAATGTTGCCAATCTGCGTTCACAACTGAAATCACAGATTGACGCCGGGTTGGCGCAGGGTGCATCCCCTCGCGAACAGGCAAAGGCAGCGTATCTGGCGATTTGCCTCGGTGACGCGGACTCGATTCGCGCTGGACAGCCCGAGAACTGGACTAAGTCAATTGCGGCATTGAAGGTGCGGGAAAAACTCCTGAGCTTTCTGTTCTACGATTCTCCGGGGCCCGCAGCCGAGACATTACAGAATGCCCTCCTTGCGGCAGGAATCGCCAAACCCACAAAGCCCGATTAGCAGTCCCGACTTGTCGGGACTGCGGGCGCTGGCAACCTGCAGGAGGCGATTGAGCGGCAGAGGCCCGTCGTTATGCCGCAGACGCACCTTAGCTCATCGACCGTCAGGGGGTTGCGCGACGAGCGGTAAATCAGAATGAAGCCCGGGGAGACGCCCTTGTGGGCCAGAGGAATCGCGTATACGCTGAACTTTTCGAGACAGGCGGGGTTGGCCTCAAGCCCCATACCGAGCATATCTTCTATTGAGCAGGTCTTGTTCGCCTTTGCGATACTGCACACCAGCTCGGTTGTAAAACAGTTCTCCAGGCGCATATCTTCCTGCCCGATTTGCTCGTCGCCTTCGAATATGTGCAATTCGAAGTTGGTCGGACGCTGGAGGAAAAAGGCGACGTTGGCATCGGCGACTTGCCGTCTTATACAGCCGCCCGCGGTGTACAATAGCTCCTTGAGGTTGGTTGCGCCGGCAATCGCCTCATAGAAACCCGCTGCAAAACTTATGGCGGCGAGGTCCTTGATGAATTGCCTGTACGCCGCAATCAGGTCGTTGCAGAGAATGTCTGTTTGCTTCGCCTGTTTCTTGCGTTCCTTATTCAGCCGTGCAACCAGCAGGCGTAACTTTCTATTGCGATTGTTCTCGTTCACCACATCCTCGCCAAATGTACTGTTGCTGTAACGATTCTCCCGACGCGCAGTTAAAATCGGCCATTGCAGAGACCTGCTTTACACCTGGGGCGTCATAAAGCAAAGGGGGCTGCAGCCGCTCCCTCCGTGTTCCCACGTCCGCTGCAGCCCGGCGATACGGGCAAATTTTCGCCCTGCAAATCAACAAGTACGCAAAATGCCCCAGGCGTCCGTTAAGCCGATTTTGCAAGAGCCCTGGCCTTCTTGGCGTCCACCAGCAGCTCGACGTGTCCGCAGTCCATGCACGTCAGGGCGCTGACCGGTGCGCCCGTGGTCAGTATTGTGACAAGCTTTGCATTCTTGGGGCGAGCGTAGATTCTACCCGTCGATTGGAGTGTACTCGGGGCAACATTCACGCTGCCGCACCGGAGGCATTTCATCTCGATACTCATCTTTGGACCTTTCATTGTGAGTTTCTGATACCGGGTCGTTTTCTGCATTATTTAATCGTCATAAATCAGAGGGCAGAATATGCCGCACATGCGGTTCGCCCGGGGTTGCACCCGCAGGAAAGCCGCCGAAAACCGCCCAAACCGCCCCATTTCGGCCACGCAAGGCCCTATAAGGGGTGTCTTGCGCACCTTCGCCAATGCGCCGCAGACACAAAGGAATACACGGAGATGCCTCGTTTTCGGACGTAACCATCCGCCGGTTCCGTGCGAACCCGCCTCACCTCAGTTTCAAGCCGGCCCGGCTCCAGACAGGACAAAAGTACATTCGATATGTTTTATCGGCTATGTGAACGGAGCAAGCCCGCTTGTTGCCTTTCGGCAGGTTTGTGATTACGCTGCCGAACCCGTCTATTCGCACAACCATTCCCTCGCGGCATTTCCTGTAAAGGTCAAGTTTCTTGATTTGATTCAACAAGGGGCCGAGTTTGTCGAATCGGCCCAGACCGATGTTGGCTGCCGCCGGCGCGAATACATCTCTGCCGTGGAAAGTCCTGCTTGACCATTTGGGGACGGTGATTTGTCTTATTTGTACTATTCGCTGCTCCTGGAGGGTTGCCCACAGCAAACCGTTGTCGGGCGCGACGAAATAATAATTGATTGTCTTTACCGCAATCGCCTTTCTTGGCGTCCCCACGGCCGGGTCAACAACGCAGCAGAAGACCGTGCCTTTCGCAAAGTATTTGCAGGTGCTCTTGAGTATCCAGACGGCCTCGATGATACACTGAGCGCTGACAGCGTGGCACAGGTCAACAACCTTCGCATCGGCGTTGATGCTGCAAATCACGCCTTTCATCACGCCCACGTATTCGCTTTGGCCGAAGTCCGTCAACAGAGCTATCATTAAAGATGTTTCTGATTTTGCGCCAGCCACTCATCAACTGAAGAATTACAGCAGATTCCCCGCCCATATCCGTTTGCGCGGCGGCACGAAGACGACTCACAGGCACCAGGGGCTGCGCATCGGACGTGACAGCAGACGATTGGCCTGCTCATCGGCGACAAATCGCTCGGACAACGCGTCCCATTGGAGCGGCCTGCCGAGTTCGTAAGCGATATTACCGAGGTGGCAGACGGTTATTGACCGCCGGCCGATTTCGATATCGGCGATAGTCCTTCTGCGGGTGCGAACACAAGCCAGGAAATTGTCCTGATGGTTCTTGCTTTCATACAAGCGGATATCATCGATGTGCAGGCGGGTTTTGAACAAACTCTCGGGCCAAGTTTTCACTTCGTATCTCCAGACGGCGACTCGGCCAGTTGTGCCTGTGAACATCAGGCCGTTATCCTGGCCTGATGCGGCCTTTAGCTCATCGGGGTCGCGCACCATCTCCACACCATTAGCGTATCTGTAGGTCAGCACCTTGACGTCTTTGCCGTTCGGCGGGATTATTTCGACCGGCCCGGAGTCATCCATGCCGAGAGCCCATTGAGCGATATCGAAATGGTGAGCGCCCCAGTTTGTCATTTCGCCGCCAGCGAGGTCGCGGTAGGCCATCCAACCAGCCACAAAGTTTGAGTTGTACGGCCGATACGGAACAGGTCCAAGCCAGGTATCGTAATCAAGCCAGGGCGGCACGGGCTGGGCAGGCAGGTCGCAAATTGAGTATGCGGGTGGTCCGCCCACACCGACCGTAACTTTTTTTACTTCGCCGATGTACCCATTTCGGACAAGTTCGCACGCAAATCGAA
>CAYGVZ010000120.1:0-8735 GCA_964353475.1 uncultured Pirellulales bacterium
GGCGATTCACGAATGTCATCGGTTTTAGCTTTGAAGGCCAGCCCCCACACGGCCAGAGTTATATTCTTTTTGCCCGCGAAATAATTGCGGATGCGCTCGGCAAAACGCTGCTGCGAGCTGATATTAGCGTCCCACGCGGACTTTGCGATTGTCATATCGGCGTTATGCTGCTCGCCGGTGTGAATCAGCGCACGTATGTCTTTGGGCAGGCAACTGCCCCCGAACCCGACGCTTGGAAACAAAAACGCCCTGCCTATGCGGGCGTCGCTGCCGATGCCCTGCCGGACGTGCTCGATATCAGCGCCGAGCTTCTCGCACAAATGGGCAAGCTCATTCATAAATGATATTCTCGTTGCGAGCATCACGTTGGCCGCGTATTTGGTCATCTCGGCGGACGCCGGATCCATCATAATAATGCGGTTGCCTTTTCGCATAAACGGGCTGTAGAGTTGCTGCATTGTCTCCCTGACGGCGGGATTGTCGGCGCCGATGATTATGCGGTCGGGACTCATAAAGTCCTCGACGGCGGAACCCTCCTTGAGAAATTCAGGGTTGCTGACGTAATCGAAGTGTACTTTCGTCTTTGATTTAAGCAGGTCGGAAACGATTTTGTGAGTCCCCACCGGCACGGTGCTCTTTGTAACTATGATTCGGTAGTCGGTCATATAACGCGCAATTTCACCCCCAACGGAAAACACCGCCGACAAGTCGGCTGAGCCGTCTTCTTTCGGAGGCGTGCCGACCGCCAAGAATATCACTAAGCAATTATCCACTCCGAATTTGAGGTCGGTGGTAAAATGCAGGCGGCCGAGTTTCTCGTTGCGTTTGACGATTTCAGCAAGGCCCGGCTCATAAATAGGAATGGCGCCGTTTTTCAGCCCTCTGATTTTCTCGGCGTCTCTGTCAACACAGACGACGTTGTTGCCCGCCTCAGCAAGGCAGCCGGCGGTAACCAGCCCCACGTAACCAATTCCCACGACCGATACCTTCATAGCTGCTGTACTCCCATCTTATGTTATATCGCCTGTTCGCGACTGTTTCTTTATCATCCGCAGACGGCCAAAGGGCTTACGGCGAATCCTGTTCGACCGGCTCTATCATCTCTGCGTCAATCTCGACGCTCGCCGCCTGGCCTAACATATCTATTTGCAGCACAAGGCGCGTTTCGCCTCGCGTCTTGACAATTATGCCCTGCAGCCCGGCCAGCGGACCTGCGATTACACGGCATACCTGGCCGGCCTTGAGATACTTGTGCGGTACAAGAAGGGATCCTGCCAGCATCGCCTGCTCAATCTGCACCAGCTCCTGAACCAACCTCGCCTGGTCTTTCACCTCGATAAGGTTGGCCACGCGGTTTGTCTTCAGCACTTCAACCCGCTGCATCTCGCCGCCGCAAAAAAACAGATACCCGCCGAACAGCGGCATAAGCGAGCGAAACGTCCTGCCGCGGTTGCGATGCACCTTCCAAATCATCGGCAGAAAATAACTGATGGCCTTGTGAACAAGGTCGTCAGCCAGCGCTTTTTCATTTCTGCTGCGGGTATGCGCAACCCACCACAGGCCCGCGAAATCACGGATGGATTTTCCTTCAGGCCAGGCAATCGGCGGATTATCCTGCGCTTTCAACAAGGTTATGTCCCCTTCCCGCGGCTGTAGAATCGCCGGACGGTCTTTGCGACAAACTCAATCTGGTCTGCCGTTAATTCAGGATACACAGGCAACGACAAGACCTCATTACAAACCTGTTCAGCGACCGGAAAATCGCCCCGCTTATAGCCCAGGTTCCTGAAACAATCCTGCAGATGCAGCGGCATCGGGTAGAACACGCTGCACCCTATCTCGTTCTCGGCCAAGAATTTCTGCAGCGCATCGCGCCTCGGCGCCCTGATTGTATATTGGTTGTATATGCTTACGTTGTTCGGCTCGATTTTCGGCGCCTTTACCGGTAAATCGGCAAGAAGAGAGTCGTAAAGGACGGCGTTTTGTCTCCGCCTTTCACTCCACCCATCGAGGTATTTGAGTTTGACGCTGAGCACCGCCGCCTGGATGTTGTCCATACGAAAATTCCCGCCAATCATTCGGTAGTAATAGCGGGGATTTTCGCCGTGGACGCGCAGCAGGCGGATTTTCTCTGCCGCTTTCGGGGAATTTGTGCCAACAAGACCCGCATCGCCGAATGCGCCGAGGTTCTTGGTGGGGTAGAATGAAAAGCACGCGATTTCTCCAAAGATCCCGCACCTGACCCCATTCTGCGCAGCCCCCATTGACTGCGCGGCATCCTCAATAACCGGGATGTTATGACGGGCGGCAATCTGCGCAATCGGCTGCATTTGTGCAACCTGGCCAAAAAGATGTACCGGTATTATTGCTCGCGTTTTGTTTGTTATTTTTGCCTCGATGCCCGCGGGGTCAATGTTAAACGATTCGCCGTCGATATCAGCGAAGACGGGCCTCGCGCCCAGACGCGAAACCACGCCGGCGGTGGCAAAAAAGGTGAACGGCGTCGTTATCACCTCGTCGCCGGGCTTTATGTCGAGGGCCATCAATGCCAGCAGTAACGCATCTGTGCCGCTCGAGACGCCGATTGCATGTTTGCAGCCGCAGTAGGCGGCGATTTCCCTCTCAAACTGCTCGACCGCCGGCCCCAAACAGAAAATCTGCGTCTCGCAAACCTCTTTTATCTTCTGCAGCGCCTCATCTCTGAAGCCCGCATACTGTGCCTTCAGATCCAGAAGCGGAACCTTCATTGCATCGTCCGTAAATCAGGGAAACACGTCATTCTTAAATCGTCACGGTCAAATACTCGCTGTCGGCCCCGAAGCGAACTGCGCCCTCGTATGCAGCAGGCACAAGAATTGTGTCGCCTGCCCTGAACTCGACTGCCCGACCGTCAGGAGCAAGGATTGTCCCAAATCCCGTCAGAATGACAAGCGTCTTCATCTTGCCGGGCGAAAGGAGCACCTCGCAGCCCACGGCCTGGTGGCCCTTGTCAACCTTGAAGTACGGACAATCAGCCAGTCGCCCAACCGTAGTAACGCCCAGCCGGTCGGTGTCTGCGCCAAAATGAATGCTTTCCAGCGCTTCAGCAATATGAAGCTGACGTGACTTGCCGCTCTCATCAAGGCGATTCCAGTCAAAAACGCGGTAAGTAGTATCGGACGGCGCCTGGATTTCAGCTATCAGCAGCCCCGGGCCGATTGCGTGGGCGGTACCGGCGGGAAGAAAGTGACACTCGCCCGGCTCGACAGGTACTTCTTCAAGCATCTCGCCCACAGTGCCGCTCTTTATCGCCGCCGCAAATTGCTCCTTCGTCACACCGCGTCTCAAACCCTTGTATATCACGGCGCCGGCCTCGGCCCGGATTATGTACCAGCATTCCGTCTTTGGCGACCCCCTGCCCAGCCGTTTACACGTCTGCTCATCAGGGTGAACCTGAACGCTGAGAATGTCCTCTGCATCGATGAGCTTTATAAGGAGTGGAAACTGGCCGGTGAATTTCCTGTCGCCCGTGATTTGCTCGGGATACTTTTTGAGGACGGCGTCGATTGTCCAGCCGGCTAACTCCCCGTTCACAATGACGGACTTGTCGTTGGGCAGGTCGGCTAATTCCCATGACTCGCCGATTTTCTCGCCCGCCGGCAAATCCTTGCCGAAGACGTCCTGCAATCTTCGCCCGCCCCATATCCGCTGCTTGAATATGGGTCTGAATTTCAATGGATACGGTTCCACGGGGCAAATTCTAACCCCACGCGCAGGCAATGTCCATACGCGAATGAACCGGCAGATGCCCGGTGAATCTTCCCACTTGGGGACCCAGGAGTAATTACCTTAACGGCCAGCCATAAGGGCACACGCACAGCCAGTCATAGACGAACATCTTGAGGTCATCGAGATCAACGGCCCCGCTGCCATCCAGGTCTGCCGGCAAGCCAGCGCCGCTTTCAAGCCAATAATCGGCAAACACGGCAAAGTCGTCGAAACTGACGATGCACAAAGGCCCGCCCGGCCAAAATCCGCCAAGCAGCTCATAATTAGCGCCGCTGGAGTACGCGGCATCCGGCTGGCCAATCGTCCCTGTTAGCGAGTATTGTCCCCCGCTGCTCTGCCTGCCCCCGCCGTCTATCGTGCTCCACGTCAGCAAGTAAGGCCCGCCGCTTTGTGCCGAGACGTTGCCTCCGATAAGAACGAAAAGGCATATCCACCCTGAGACCTTGGCGAAAACGCACCTGTGCTGAACTTGAACTTTCATATTCTGTTTCCATCTCATCCACGTTATGGTTTAAAGGTTGCGAACTGGAACGGCATTTGCGTCTTCATGCTTGCCGCCGTGTAGATATAGACAATGAGCTTGCCTGAATAGCTGTCCGTACCCGGGATATACGCACCCAGATTGCTGGAAGCCGTGACGACGGTAACATAGGTTTTCCAGTCGTAAGTTTCCCCTGATATAGTTATTTCGTAGCGGCTGTTAGCAGCATTCCAGGTGGAGGAAACATTCGGCGTACCGGCATTAACCGTCCCGTCCGAGTTGATAAAGGCGTAGGCAATCGGCATAGCAAAGTCAGTCGTGCCAACGGAATACTCAGCCGAGATTTTCCCCTGAACCAGAACATCTCCCTGAAACGATCCGGCCCTGGAACCGTTAAATCCCTGCCCAAGTATGCCACTCCCCGTTGTCCCGTAAGCCCTGCCCAGAATACCTCTGCCGCCACTTCCGTAGCTCGATCCTGTAACGCCCGTACCGTTATCGCCATTGGATCGCCCGACAACGCCGGTACCCGCATCTCCATCCGCTCGACCCTGCACCCCCACTCCGGAGGCGCCATCCGCCTGGAATTGACCGCCGTAGTTAACCACACCGACACCGCTATTGGTGGCCTCTCCATAAACAGCCACTGCGGAATTGTCCCCAGCGGAGGTAAAATAGCCGCCGTAGTTCGTACCTGTTGCCGAGCTTGCTTCGCCCTGCACGGCCTTGCCGGAAGACGAGTAGCTCTTGAACCATCCTCCAATAGTGCTGCCCGAAGATTGTGACGCATAACCATAAACGCCAATCCCGGATGTCGATGCACTTCTGAAATAACCCCCGTAGGTAGTCCCCGAGCCGGATGTGGCGTTGCCATATACTCCCCTGCCCGCATTGGATGCGCTTTCAAACCATCCTCCGTGAGTAGTGCTTGCCGCAGTTGTAACGATGCCCTGGACGCCTATGGCGCTCGTGCTGTCGTCGGTTGCCTTGATGCCTCCGTCAGCAACGGCAAGTTTCGCGTCGGGCGTCGTTGTCCCCACGCCTACGCTCCCGTTTGCGTCAATCGCCAGGCGCACGTTGGTGCTCAATCCGCCCGTGCCAATCTTGAACTTGTCCTCATCTGAGTCGTCAACGCCGACGGAAAACTTGCGAATACCGTCTATATCCATCCCAATGTACACGTCGCCATCGGCCGCGGTACTGTTAAGCCGTAGTCCGGTGTTGCCGCTGGCGCTGTCAAGATGAAGCTGCACCGACGGACTGGTTGTTCCGATTCCCACCTTGCCGCTGTTTTCATAAACGGCGGAATTGCCGACCTCTGACGCTGATGTGAACTTCGCAACATAATTGGTCGTGCCGCTGCCGCCAATCCCCCCGCCACCGGTCCCGCCGCTGTTCAGCGCGTACAGGGCATAAGGCGCAGCCGTTACTCGCTGCCTCGGGACAAGGACGGTATAGCCGTTTGGGTCACTCATCCACCCAGGCCGCGCGCCTATCTCCAGGAAACAGGTGTTCCCGTCGAATACGTCTCCGAAATTCAGCTCCACCGTGAAGTAGCCGTCTTCGACACCCAGGTCCGGTATGTTCGCATCTCCGCCGAGCTTGTTGCCGGCTACCGACGCATCGTACAAGCGAAACTGCAAATCATACAGTCCGTCAGCCGGCTGGTTGTTGTCTATCAGCCGACCCTGGTACGTAAACGTCGCCCCCAGCGGAATCGCGCCGCCGACCCCTGCCGGAAACATCATCGGCAGCAACGAGGCGACCGCAAAGACAAGAATGAATGAGAATCTTGAAATTCGCATCTTCGTACCCTCCAAAAAGTATATTGCTTTTTGTGGTTCGCCGCGCAGAACATCTGCGCCGACATTACCACAGATTGTTACACGCCGCCGCACTCGCTGACGTCTGCCGCATACTCTCCTCCTTTCGGTCTCTTCGCAAACCCGAAAGGCAGTTTGCACTATATTCTCCAGACCGGAATTGTCAAGTATATTTTTGGGGCAATTTGGCCGGAATATGAAGCAGGCGAGATGGCAAATAGACAAACAGTGAGGCCGTGTATGAAAAAAGCAGGTTTCTGTAGTGGGAACCAGTTCCCGGAGCAGCTTACGGTGCGAGGAAGGAGTCGATGTCCGATGCGGGAAGCTCCACGCCCTTGTATTTGGGGGTGCCCTGGAGCGTGAAGATGTCGTCGCCGGTAAGGTCGGTCAGGCGCGACTTGGTGAATATGATACTGCCGTCGCAGAAGAGGACGTTTTGCCCGCGGCCATTATGATTGGCACTGTTGGCTCGCAACAGCCGCTCGGTCGGCTCAACACTCAGGCCGCTTGCAGAGCACTCAGGCAGTGCCTCAAAAAGAGGATTGACGTCAGCGGCGACAACCATCCTGCCCTGCTCGGCAGGCGTCACGGCCTTGGGGCACATAATTCGGAAGCTGTATGTTACGTAATTTCTTGAGGGGAAGTCATTCAACGTGTTCAGGTCAAGCGAGTCGAACTGGAGGGTTTTCTTGGCATTTTTACAGGGACACACGAAATCGGAGGGTTTTGCGTAATTGTTCTTGACCAACAGCCACATTCGCCGTGTATTCGAGTGGTTTTCAGGCCCCTGATAGCCCACTTTCCACCAGGGCGAGCCGGCCGCTGCAGCTACCGCCGGCATCTGGTTATCGTTGTCGGCCCTGTAATTGGCAATACCCTGGAAGACCCCGGCCAGTTGTGCTGCACACTGGTTCTGCCAGTATTTCTGATGGGCGTAACGGTTTGCGGTGTTGAAACTTGCGGTCATAGCCGCCGCCACGATCAGAAGCAGGGCTGCCACGGCCAGCCGCCTGCCGTACGTATCCCAGAAGTGTAATGCAACACTGGGTCGGCGGGTCTGTTCGGCGGCGATAAGCGTCTCAAGATGCAACTGGCTTGCACGGGCGGCCTGCTTGAGCCGCCAGATTGTGCTCTCTGCCAGCTCTTCAGGACACTGCTCGCCTGCCAGGGAATCAAGCGGCGAAAGAGACACCTTTGTCTTTGCGACAAAGTCCGCCGCCTGCTTGTTGGCGAATATAAGTTCTTGTGCTTCTGCGGTTTCTGCTTCGTAGATGATGCCTAATGCGTAGTCGAATAAGAGGCGTTTCTGTTGTTCAGTCAGTTCTGTCATTGACTTTCCTTTTCCCTAAAGCCGCCTTCCAATCTTTAGAAAACCTGCCAACCGCCGTGTGAAGTCGGCTTTTCACTGTGCCAATAGGGATACGCAAAATCTGCGACATTTGTTTGTATGAAAATTTGTTGAAGTAGGCCAAAATCAGGATTTCTCGCAGATTTTCCGGCATATCCGCTATAATCCGCCTTACATTTACAGCCGTCTCATCCCTCTCAAGCTCCTCAAACGGACGTTCATCCTCCGCAGTAAGGATGTTCACGGCGTCGCCGAACGACATCTCATCCGAATCGGTCAGGGCGCCAATCGGCACAGCCGCCGTCCGCTGCCTCTTTCGCAGGGCGTCTTTGGCCTTGTTGGCAGCTATGGTGTATAGCCAGGGCCGCAAAGGCCTGGTGGGGTCAAAACTGGCCTGGCTTGCGAATAATTGCAGGAACGTCTCCTGAAACACGTCCTCAACGAGGTCGTGCTGGTTGAGGAAGGTCTTCAGGAACATATACAGCCCGTTCTTGTGGCGGTTGACGATTTCTCGAAACGCATCTTCATCGCCCGCCGTATATCGGCTGAGTAACTCCGCATCACTGACTTTTGTAAGGTCGCCTGCCATCCCTGCCCTATCTATTTCGTCATTCAAAGGGTTAAACCCTTATTCTAAACGATTTATGCTCGCCTGAAAACCCATTACCTCCAAATTCCGCCTGTGTCAGATAAATTTCGATTTACGATTGTCGATTTTCGATTTGACTGAGGGGGACGGCTTTGGGATTGGGCGTTGACGGGGGTAGGCAGCGGGCGGAGGGCATTTCTGTTCGACGATCTTAATCTATGAGTCATCCTGCGGACGACTGCTAAACACGAAATGGGGTAACAAAATCCCAGGACTGGTGGGGCAGACCCGCGGCGGCGGGATTTGCACGAATATAGTCAGCAGCAGCGGCAAGCGACTCGGTATCGTTGATAAAGACCTTCCAGCAGCCGCGAGTCCACGGGGTCTGTTTAAGTTTCAATTCGGCTGTTGCAGCACCTTTCAGCTGATTGACAAGATATTCGATGCTGTACTTTGAGCGCAGAACAAGAATATGCACGTGGTCGTTCATTATCGCACAGGCAGGGGCCATCAGCTTTAATTTTTGTATGACTCTGGTAAAACCGGCGGCAATGGCAGGGCGTGAGTGGTCGTTAATAAAGAACGGCTTGCGACTTATGCACGGCAGCGAATCAGTCCAGAATCTCAGCAACTTATCTCTCGGCGGCTGAGGGCATTGACGGCCATACCTGGTTGCGCCAAGCGCCGAAAGTTCTTCGTTGTAAATTTTCCCTGAGTATGAACCTC
>CAYGVZ010000121.1:0-8674 GCA_964353475.1 uncultured Pirellulales bacterium
TGGCCACGAAGCCGGGTGCTCTTGCCCCCTTTGCCCAAACCGCCCATTTTCTGCTTCCTATCCGCTACCCGCTGAACGCTGTAATTATGCAAAACGAACCCAATTCTCAAAAATGCAAAACAACCCGAAACCTGTGCCTGGAAAGGACTTATGAAACAGCTATCGCGAGCAACAGTCGAAAACACAAAGCCAATTTGCAAAAATGCGAAAATGAACCTAAACCTTTATTCGCAAATGCCTTATGAAAATAACCGGCTTTTTCCCTTCGTGGTTCTCTGAGTTCTTCGTGGTAAAAACCCTTTTGTGCCTGGCCTTGCCGTCCCAAGGGGATTTTTGTGGCAATTAAGTCAGTGAAATCTGTGTAATCTGTGGTTGCTTTTGCCTTCTTATTTGCGATTCAGCAAATTCACCAACGGCTGGGGTCTATCAACGCCCTCTATGAATCTCGGCCTGGCGGCCCAGGGTGTAACGCTCATTACGCCGGTCAGGTCCATCCAGTATTCGAGGCGAGCAACAGGCAGATTCCACGTGAGATGAAAATGATTGGCAGGGGGGTACTGCTTGTATTCGACCATACTGGCATATTTAGGCACAACAAACGTGTGCGGCCAGGTCGGCGTCGTAAGATTACACATTGCCCTGCCGAGCTTCTCCGGCACCTGCGTCGTCCGCGCCTCGTCCCAAATCAAGCTGAATCCCGGCAAAGCAGAACTGAAAGCCAATCGCGCTGCGATACCTTCGATGCCGCCCGGCGTCATAAACGTTACCGAGTTGCCGCCGCCCGGAAAATAACTCGCATCGGCAAGCGGCATACTTACGCCGGCCATAATCTCCTTCACACCCGTCCCCGGCAGTGCGGCCCAATCGAAAGATGCGCTTCCCGAATTGTCCCCATCGACAAGCCCTTTAACATACCAGTCAGCCGTCTCATCCAAATTGTCCAATCCGAGTTTGACGGCCAGGTCCTTTATCTCCCACGCCTCCCACACCTTGCGAAAGTCCATAAACAGCGGGGGATTACCGCCGGACAGGTACGTCATAAACAGCATCGTCAAAAGTCCCTGCACGTCCGCCTCGGTTGCAAAGGGGAGGGCGGGCTTGCGGCCTCGATGGTCGAACGTGCTGTTAAACAGCGACTCCATCACATCCGCCACAGGCAGCGGTATCCCGCGCAAATCGCTTCCCCATTCCAACTGGCTCATAAACCCGCCGCCGACGGCGTTGAGTTCCGCCATAATATCGCGGACAATCAGGTACATCGCCAAGCTCAGGTCGAATCGCTCGCTGTCCTTCTCGTCTCTCAACTCCAACCGCTCGCCGACGTATCTGTTGACCCAGCCGCGGAGCGATTTTAATTCTTTCCTGTCATACGCGCCTTTGGTGAGCATATCACTGAGCAGTTTCATATCCAGGCGGGTTATCTCTATGCCGAATGTATTACGTGTCGGCAGTATATGCGCAAGGGCCGTCTCCATTCCCATCGAATCGTGTCCGAAAATCACGACGCGCCTGCCGCGAAGCGAAACTGCCGTTACCGCCGCGTAGCACCAGTCGATGAGCGACCTCGCCGTCTGCTCGCTCATTTTGGGATTGGCGCCTGTATCGGCCCAGTTGCCCACGTTGAGCGTCACCAATCGGCCATACTGACTTATCGCACCCGACAGGGCGTGGGCATAGACAACGCCCGGCTTCGGGCCGCTGTTGCCGCAGGTGATATTGAAAGGCGTATTTGGCGGGAACTGCTGCAAGAGCGAAATGCCCGTCAATTGCGGGAACGCCCACGTATCGGGCACGCAGACCAGTATATCAACGCCGGCACCGCGAAATTGCTCGGCCACAATATCCGCCTGTTTTTCGCCGTCAACCAGCACGGCCGAATACACAACCTGAACGGGCGTTTTGTCCGGCAGGACTACTTTGCCGCTTATTGTCTCCGCCGCCATTTTGACGATATTCTGACAGCGTTTTCTGCTTTGTTCATCTATCCGCGGGTCGCCCGTTGCAAAGACCCCGATTACCGGCCTTTTCGGCTCGCCTTTTACCGTCTCCGCCAATTTGACTGCCTTAACCATAATTTTCTTCCTAAACCACAGATTACTCAGATTTCACTGATTAGTTTATAATTCTCTTATATTCAAGTGACTTTGCGCCGAAGTTGAGCAAAAGTCCCAGGTTTAGCCCAGTTGCGCGCAGGTAGTTCAGAACCTGGGCCGTTTCGATATCGGTGAGCGACTTGATTGCTTTCAACTCAACAAGTACTGCGTCATCGACCAGGAAGTCGCAGACAAACTGTTTGACTTTTCTTTCCTTGTAGAACACGTCCAGTATTTTTTGTCTCTCGTAATTAATGTTTCTTAAACCGAACTCGACCACCATTGCCTCCTCATACACACTTTCAAGAAATCCTGCCCCAAGGTGACTATGAACTTCCATTGCCGCTCCGATAATCGCCTTTGTCAGCTCTTTGCGGGGGTACTTTTCTTCCGGGAAACTTTCACTCATATCAGCTATCCTGAAATAATCTGTGAAATCTGCGTCAATCTGTGCCATCTGTGTTCGGTTTTTTCCTGATATAAATGTAATCTGCGTAATCCGCGATTATACTATCTTTTCTGCCGATTTTGCTCTGGACCGGGCCAACTGGTCAACTGCAACCGCAAGAACGATAATAACGCCTATCACAATCTTTTGTGCATTAGTCGATATGCCCAGAAGGGTACAGCCATTTCGCAGGAAGCTTATGAGCAATGTCCCTATGATGGTTCCTGTTATTGTCCCCTGTCCGCCCGACAAGCTCGCGCCGCCAATTACAACCGCCGCTATCACGTCAAGCTCATCGCCAAGGCCGGCGGTCGGCTGGGCTGAAACAGTCCTGCTGACTTGTATCATCGCCGCGATGCCTATCAGCAGACCGATAAAGGTATAAATCCATATAAGGTTGCGCTCAACGTTGACGCCCGCGTGAAAGGCCGCCTCTTTATTCGAGCCAATCGCGTAGGTGTATCGGCCGAGCTTGGTATAACGCAGCAGGAACGCCGCGACCGCCACAATTACCGCGAAGATGATTACCGAAATGGGAACACCGAGTACAACACCCTCGCCAAGATAGGGATAGTCGGGGACGTTTATCGGCTGGCCGTCGTTCATCACAAGTGCGATACCGCGCAGCAAGCTCATCGTCCCCAGGGTTACGATAAAGGGCTGCAAATTCAACCTTGTTATGAGCAGCCCGTTGACTAATCCGCACAACAGACCTGCGATAATCCCGGCGACCGTTCCAATGGCAAGCGATGTCCCCACCGGGTTGGCGCCGCCGACGGCGGTCATTGCCGCAGCGCCGGCCATACCGCACAGCGCGAGCATCGAGCCGACCGAGAGGTCGATGCCGCCGGAGATAATCACAAAGGTCATCCCGACGGCGATAATGCCGAACACGCTCGAGCGGCGGAGCACGTTCATAAAATTATCGGTTGTCAAAAACGTGTCCGGGCGCAGCGCAGCCAGTACGCCGATTATCAATATCAAACTCGCAAACGGCAGCAACTGACGCACAAACTTATTCATCCATTTCCTTCCAAATACCGGTCACGAGGCCCGGGTCACGTATCACGGCTTCTCAACCGCCGCCAAATGCATAATCTCTTCCTGATTGGTCTTTTTCGTCTCCAGGTTTCCAACCAATCGACCTCGCCGCATAACTAAGATTCTATCGGTTACGCCAAGCAGCTCGGGCAGCTCCGATGAAATCAGCAGTACCGCCTTGCCCTCGGCGGCGAGCTTGTTCAGGAGCGTATAGACCTCTTTTTTTGCGCCGACGTCGATTCCGCGTGTCGGCTCATCAAAAATTATGAACCTTGCCTGTGTGAGCAGCCAGCGGGCGATGAGCAGCTTCTGCTGGTTGCCGCCGGAAAGTGAATCCGCCGGTACATCAGGCCCGGCCCACTTAATTGACAACTGCAAGCCCAAATCCTGCGCGGCTTTTGCCTCTCCGGCTGGATTAATCAGACGGGGCGCCTGCGGCAAATTCAACGCAGCCAGCGTAATGTTCCAGGCGCAGGGCAGATTCAGACACAGCCCAGTCCGCTTGCGGTCTTCGGTTAATAGTGCAATGCCGTTGGCTATGGCGTCGGCGGGGCGGTTGATTGCGACCGCCTCGCCGTCAAGGGCAATAACGCCTGCGGTCTTTTTGCTGACGGCGAAAATAGCGCCGGCAACTTCCGTTCGGCCTGCGCCTACAAGGCCCGCCATTCCGACAATCTCGCCCGCCCGAATCTCGAAGCTGATGTCTCTTGTCCTGTCGTCAACAGCCAGGTTCTCGACCTTCACCCTTGTCCGGCCGGGTTGCACGTCCCTCTGCGGGTAGAAATCAGTCAGCTCTCTGCCGACCATATATCGAATGATTGTCGGGACGTCGATTCTGTCTATCTGCTCGTTGTGCACGACCCGGCCATCCCGCAGGACCGTCACTTCATCCGCCAGCCCGACTATTTCTTCCAGCCGGTGCGATATGTAGATGACGCAAAGTCCTTTTGCGCGCAATTGTCGCACTATCGCAAACAGCCGCTCGACCTCCGCCTCGGAAAGCGAGCTTGTGGGCTCATCCATAACGATTATCGAGGCATTGCGCGCAATCGCTTTGAGGATTTCCGCGACCTGGCAATCGCCGGTTGATAAATCCTTTACAACCGTATCGGCATCAACATCAAAACCGAAACCTGCCGCCAGAGCGCTTGTCCTGCTCGCCATCGTCTTGTGGTCGAGCGAAAACGGCAGGCGGCCCCGCAGCTCGCGGCCAAGAAAAACATTCTCCGCAACCGTCAAATGCTCGCACAGGTCCAAATCCTGGTAAATCATCGACACGCCCGCGACGAGCGCGTCATAAGGCCGGTCGAACCGCCGCACGTTGCCGGCGATTTCTATAACCCCTGTGTCGGGCAGATACACGCCGGCCAATATCTTCATTAAAGTGGATTTACCGGCCCCGTTTTCTCCGACAAGTGCGTGCACGCTGCCGGGCCGCACGGCAATGCTTACATTCGACAGCGCCTGCACAGGCCCAAACCGCTTCGATATGCCCTCCATTCGAAGTGCATAGCCCGCCTCTGCGTGTAGGGCGGCTGCAATCATTGCAGCAGCGCCGCAATCTCCGGCGTCTCCATATTATCTTTTGTAACAAGCACTACGCCCGTATCCATCTTCTTCGGCACGTCTTTGCCGTCTATGCGTGCGACCACCGCCTTTACGCCCTCATATCCCATTTTGTACGGGTTCTGCACAACCAGCGAGTCGATGTGGCCGTTTTTGACGCCCTCAAGCAGGAGTTTGCCGGCGTCAAAGCCAATCATTTTCATTTTTCCCGCCCGCCCCTGGCTTTGCAGAGCACGCAGTGCGCCTACCGATGTTGACTCATTGCACGCAAACAGCCCGTCAAGCTCGGCGTTCTTGGTGAGCAGGTCCTCCGTTGCCTGGAGCGAGGTCTCCACGGTGTCCATCCCATATTTTGTATCCACAATCTGTATGCCGGTAAATTCCTTCGTGATTGTGTCGATGAACCCGTTCTCCCGCTCCGTTGTCGAAGCCGAGCCGGGCGAGTATTTGACAACGATTACCTTGCCCTTGCCGCCCAGAATCTGTCCCATCCTTTTTGCCGCCAGCGCCCCGCCCTGGTAATTATCCGTAGCGATGAACGATACGATTTTGTCCGTTTCGATTCCCGAGTCGATTATCACACAGGGTACGCCCCTTGCCGCGATTTTCTCAACCGCCGGCACCAGCGCCTTGCTGTCATTCGGCGCAAGCACAATGCCTGCGACCTTCTGCGTCAGAAAATCCTCGACGATTTGTATCTGCTTTTCTCTGTCGCCTTCGCGGTCAGGGCCGTTCCAGAATATCTCAACGCCCGCCTCTTTTCCTGCGTCAATCGCCCCGCGGTGAATCGACTGCCAGAATATGTGCGTGGTGCCCTTTGGGATAACCGCAATTTGTCTTTTTGTCCCGCCTTTGCCCTTGTTGATTACGCCGACCGCGACAAACACCGCCGCTACGACGACCAGCGCCACAATCGGCAACGCCTTTTTCATATTCGACTCTCCCATAAATACCTAATCGCACATTCTTCATCGCCGCCCAAGTATATCCTGCCTGCCTGTGATTACAAGTCCGTTGTCCCGTCATTGACAAACGAAGCGATTTGGATGAAAATAACGCATAACTTTGGAAACGCCGTATGAAAATGGCTGCTGTTCACAATTCTTTCTTGTGTGAAGCCCGTGATATTTGCTGGAGTCACCGTGCCTGCGAATGTTGCCAAGCGGTCTGATTTGGAAAAAGGAAGAAGAGACGCCGAAGTCGAAGAATATTATGCGTGCAGATAGCGCACGGGAATGACTTATGGAGAAGAGGTCGATTAGCCGGATAATTGATTTATCAATGAACTCTTGGCGAATCTGCGCTGTGAAATGTGTTATTTTTGGTTTCATCATTCTGACGGCAGCTGCGTGTCACCGGCTATGTCCGGGAGCAGGTCTGGTCAACGAGAGAATCGATGCTATTGCCTCGGCCATTCCAGAGCCGGTGATCCCGGATAGAATGGTTAACCTAATCAAGTTCTCAGGGCACAAGCCGGACAGCAACGGCTCGTATGATTTCTGGCCTGATATTAACCGCGCAATCGACGAACTTGCTGCAGAAGGCGGCGGAACATTGCTCCTGCCTCATACTGCCGGCCGCAGCGAGTGGATACGATATCGGGAAACGTATCGTGTCAAAGGTCCTATCCAACTCAAGAGTAACATCTGCCTCTTATTCGAGCCGTCGGTGATGCTTTACTTCGAATTCGACCCGAGGAGCTATCTGCCCGACGGTCGTGGAGTGCTCACTCGTTATGAGGGTACCACCCTTTACACATTTTCTCCGTTGATTCGCGCCTTTGACGCTGCGAATGTTGTCATCTCAGCCACTGGTGGAAGCGGGAGTATGCCTGTCATTGATGGAGACGGAGAACGGTGGCAGAGTTGGATGTACGCTGGGGAGCAACGACGCTCATCCGGTGGGCGGGAACCGGCATACGAGCATCTCAAGGCGATTAATAACGCGGATGTTCCGGTTCGAGAGCGGATTTACGACAACCCCGGAGACGATTTTTTCCGCCCAGCCACGATCCAGTTTTTTATGTGCAGGAATGTGCTGGTTGAAGGTGTGAAAATCACAAATTCTCCCTTCTGGTGTGTTCATCCGACCTTCTCGGAGAACGTTATCATTAGAAATCTGCTGTTCGATGCTCAGGTTGTGAACAACGACGGGATTGACCCCGACTCTTCACGGAATGTCCTTATTGAAAATGTGATGTTTGATAATCACGACGACAATGTCGCCGTCAAATCAGGCCGCGACCGAGAGGGCCGCGACGGGGCCGACATCACAGGAACCGAGCTGGAAGGAATGAAATCCCGGTATATTCGCAACAACCGGCTCGGCGGCCCTGCGGAAAACGTGGTCATCCGCAACTGCGTTTTCAAGGGACATTATGCAATCGCTGTTGGCAGTGAAATGTCGGGCGGCGTGCGGGGCGTGTATGCCCTGAACAACATCGCCCCGCAGCAGGTCAACATGGGCCTTTTCATCAAGAGCAGCCGCAAACGCGGCGGTGTTGTCGATGATGTCTATGTTCACAATCTTTGCCTGAATACCGTAACTAATGATGTCATAAGCGTTATCCCCAATTACGACGATGATTTGCAAAGCCCTTATCCGCCGCGATTTCAAAATATACACATCAGCAGCGTCTCGGCCAAAAATGCCTCAAATGGCGTCCGGATATACGGCTGGCAGGATGCGCCGGTGGAAAACATTACGCTCTGTGACGTGCGCATTGACAATGTCACCGGACAAAGCATCGTCGTCAGTCAGGCCAAAGACGTTATTCTGGAGAAAGTCACAGTGAATGGCGAGTTGCTCGATGGGCATTATACGAACCTTGACTCCAGCAATAAGATACCGCATCAGAATTGAATCTATTGGGAAGGACATTATGAGAACTCCTATAGTTATGCTTACGGTACTGGCGGCATTTTCAAACGGCAGCAACGCGATTGCCCTTGATTGCCTGAATCAGAAAGATGTCGTTTCTTTTGCCTCACCGTGGCAGTCGCCATTTACTATTGACCCGAACTGGCCGCACCACCTGGGCAATCGGCATGGGGAGCATCTGTTTATTCTCAATAAAACGGCGTGGCATTATTTCACATGCAAGAGACCTGAGGCCGTGTTGGACCGCGCAGTTGAGCAGGGCGTTAACGTGCTGCGTGTGTGTCTCGAAGGCAATTTCTATTATAACGAGCTGCATATGGATGAATGGCCGTGGCTGGGAACGCGGGATAACCCCGACTTCAACGGCTTCAATGATGCATACTGGGACCAGGTTGAACGGCGAATCAGGATGGCAGGGGAGCGAGGTATCGGACTGGACCTGGTCATATATGGCTCGCTAAAACCTTCATCGCAGCAGATTGACCAGCAAAGACCTTATTGGGAATATGCGATTAGACGTCTGGCAAAATACGCCAATATTCTCACGTGGGAAGTTGCAAACGAGTACTTGAAGAACGAAGCGTTCCAGGATGCCGCCGGGTTATACTTCAAGCAAAATGACCCTTACCATCGTCCTGTTTGTACG
>CAYGVZ010000122.1:0-8572 GCA_964353475.1 uncultured Pirellulales bacterium
AAGAGCAAGTCCGACTGCAAGGCCCGCGGCGCCGACCACTGCGATGAACTGCGCCGTCTGCACGCCCACAGCCGACAGGGCGGCAATCACCACAAACACAAGAAGCCCAACGTACGCGAGGTTCTGTACGAATGTGGCGAGCGTCGGCTCGATTCTCGCCTTCATCATCCCTTTTGACATTAGCTTTGAGACCCATCCGCACAGCCATTTTCCAACGTAGAAAATCACAAGGGCCGCGATGATTCGCAGCCCGTAATCTACGCCTTTTGTCGCCAGGAATTCATAAATCTTGTTTGCAGTGTTTGCCATTTCAGCCCCGCTTTGAGGAAAAAGTATGTGCTGATTAGGTTCGGCGACAGCCGCCTGCTGCGCGTTCGCGGTCGCCGACCACAGGCAGCCGGCCGTAGCCAGTGCGATAGATGAAATCCTTCCGGTCATTTATTTCCCCTTTCAATGATTTGCCTGAATCAACCTTACGTATCTGAAAGGGCTATTTGTATCTCGCCGGCAGGACCTGTCAAGTGAATTTGCGAGGGTTATCTGGCCTGTTCGACACCTTTGAGAAGGTCCTTGTCAACCTGTACGCCGAGCTCCTGTGCTTCTTTGACGTGTTTTGCGGCGAGGTCGAACTTCTTGAGCTGATAATAGACGTATGCGAGGCGGTGATGGGCGTCGCCCATCGTCGGCTCGATTTCCACCGCTTTTTCGTATGCCTCTTCCGCGTGTTTGTAGTCCTCCTTGTTCGAATAGGCCGAGCCGAGATTGTAGTAGAGTATGCTCTCATCGGGTTCGATTTCGATGGCCCTGCGGTAGTAATCAATGGCCCTGGTATAATCGTGCTGTTTAAAATGGGCGTCCGCGAGATTGGCAATCGCCTGTATGAGCTTGGGATTGATTTCAATCGCTTTGTTGTATGCTTCCATCTGTTCGGCGGCCCGCCCGAGCTTGCCGTAACAAACGCCCAGGCCGCAATACGCCTCGGCGATGTCGCGTTTTATCTTCAGCGCCCTGTTATACTGGGTAATCGCCTGTTCGCAGTCGCCCGTCTGGCTGTGGACATCCCCCAGCGCACAATGTAAGGTTGCATTGCCCGGCTCGATGGCAATGGCGTCCGCAAGAACCAGCCGGGCCTTTGTGTACTGCTCCTGTCGGCAATACGCAATCGCCAGGCACCTGTACCCATCGACAAAATTCGGCTCCAAGCGAATGCTCTGGCTGTACTGCCCTATTGCGTCGTTGATGCGCTCCTGCCTGAGATAGGCGTTGCCTAAGTTTGAATGTACCTTTGCATCATTGGGATTTATCTTTAGCGCGCCGAGGTATTGCTCGACCGCGTCTTTTATGCGGTTTTTTTCGAGGTAGATATTGCCGAGATTCGTCCGCGACTCAGCAAGCCAGGGATTAATGTAAACCGCAAGCTCCAGCGCCTCCATCGCCTGGCCCCTGTTGCCCGAGTCGCTATAGACGTTGCCGAAGTTGTTGAACAGGCAGCCGAGCGTCTGCCTCTTATTCAGATTGGTCATATAAATGTTGTTGGGCCTGTCCTGCGGCACCTTGAATTTCTCGATATAGTATGAGTCCGGTGGATTGGCGCCCTTGCTGGTGGTCTCGATGTTGAATCGCGTCTGGCCGTCATCATATCTGACAAAAAAATGGCCCGGCACAACGACTCCGTACAACGGCAGCCCCAGCCGCTCGCCTATTGCCAGGTACAGAATCGACAAACTGAGGCAGTAACCGCGATTCTTGTCCATCACCGAGTGCAGGAATAAATCCTCCGGGTCCTCGGCCTCGCTGACCGTCCCGAATCGCAGCTCGCTGAAAAGATAATCGTTAATTATGCTGATTATCCTGGTGTGCGCGACAATGCCTTTTTCCCGGCATCGGCTGCGTATCTCCGTTGCCATTTCATTCAGCCGGGCCTGATAGCGTCTGCCTGCCACTATGTTGCTCCACTGCTCGGAGACAATCAATGCCGCCGTTCCTATGTCAATCTCTTCGGGCTGAAGTCGTATCGCCTGCTCTATCGACTTGACGTAAAGCCCGCGCAGGTTCTCATTCGCCAGCGGCTCCTGTGCACTGCCGCGATTACCCAGTGCGATTATGACAAAACAAATAGTTAAACAGTTTTTTCTCATAAGCTCAGACCAGCATTACTGTTCCGGTACGCTTACCGCTTCTTTCCTGAACAGGTCTATCTTCTTCCATTTGTCACTTTTGAACCTGGCGTAGTTTGCCAACCCGACCGCCACAATACTTATCGTCGCTGCCACCCATGGTCCCAGTGAGGCCCATCCCGGCAGCAACATAATCATTGCCAAACCTCCGACTCCCAATATCAGTACGGCGCCGAACCCGGATACAATTGCAAGCCACAAGGTATCGCCTGCGCCGCGCAATGCGCCGCTGTAAATGGTCCTGGCTGCGTAGAACACCTGGTACAGCGCGGCGAAAATCAGCACCTTTGTGCCAATCTCTACAACTTTATCGTCCATCGACCACAGCCGCATAAGCGGCCCCGGCAGAATCAGGATTCCCAGCCCAATCAGCCCCATATAGACAAGCGCTATCCGCAGACAATGCCCTGTCTGCATAATCGCGACATCGTTTCTGCGTGCGCCGATGGATTTTCCCACAGCCGCCGTCAACGCCACCTTCAAGCCCTCAATCGGCATAATCGAGATGCTCGTACAGGCAAGAGCCGCGCTGGTCGCCGCCTGCGCCTCCTTGCCGAACCTGCCCACGAGCCAGAACAATATCGACCCCCACGTTGCCGTGTTCAGCGTCAATTCCAGCCCTGCGGGTATCCCGACCTTCAACAATTGCCGGATTTTTGAAAAATCAATTCTCGCCGCGTGCCTTGTTGCATACTCGCTGTGGTGCTTAGGGCCAAAGAACACCGCCGTCCGAATTGCGCCGCCGATGAACACGCCCAGGACGGTTCCCCACGCCGCCCCGGCTATCCCCATTTTTGGAAAGCCGAACTTGCCGAAAATCAAAAGATAGTTTGCAATGATGTTCACAATTTGCGCCGTCAGCGAAGCATACATTGAGACAATCGGCCGATGTATCCCCATAAAAAACTGGCTGCCCGTCCACACCCATACGCCGATGACGTTGGCGATGAGCATTATCCGAAAGTAAATCACCTCCTGCTCTACGACTTCCGGCTCGTGCCCAATCGCGTTAAATATCGTATAAGCCGCGGGCCAGCATGCCGCCAGCACCGCCAGTGCAAAGACAAGACCCATATACCCTGCCTGCCACCAGTAGCTTGCACATTGTTTTTTGTCGCCTCTGCCTAAGCACTGGCTGACGTAGGCGGCAATGCTGACGAATACCCCCTGAGCGAACGCCCCAGGGATATTGGCTGCGAATCCCGCGGGCAATACCGCCGCCAATTGTGCCGTGCCTAAACGCGATACCATTATCCTGTCAACGAACTGCATCATCGTAAAGGTAATGGTGGTCGCCACCGCAGGCGCCGATAAACGCAGGATAAATCCTAACGACTTCTCGTCATCGGCAGCAGGGCCTTGTTGTCCAATCAATCCTGTTTCGTCACCCATCAATCAGCTCAGCGAATACATCTTCTGCACAAGGATTCATCAAGCTGATTAACAGTATCGAAGAACCCGCCTGATTGCAATACTCGCCTTTGCCGCGCGGCGATTGTGTACCGCTTAGTTTTTGCCGTGCAGGATTGAGGTTGCCGCCTCAGCCGACAGACCAGAGACGTACACTTGTTTAATCGGGTTTGTCTGGCCGCGGATTATGGAAACTGTGTTTTTCTTTACGCCTAATTGTTTCGCCAGGAAGTCAATCAGGCATTGATTTGCCTTGCCCTTTTCAGGCGGTGCAGCGACTTTCACTTTCAACTTGCCGTCCCAGACGCCCGCAATCGCTGTCCTGCTGCTGCCCGGCACAACCTTGACACCAAAGATGATTCCCCCCTCAGTGTTCTTAATTTTCAATTCGTCATTCGACATTTATCCGCCTCCGGCGGATTGAGAGTTGGCTATTGGATATTCTCTCGCAAGTTGGTTCCGACTGCCTGCTGCACATATTTTTCGATTTGCTCGGCCAATTCGCTCAAGGAACCGATCTGGAAATCCTCATAATGACCCGGCACTAATTCGCCGTTCAGCGCCCTTTTGAAAATCCTCACCCTTATAATCGCCGGCTGTTCGCCTGTCCTGCTGAAGTCCTTGTCCTTATGCTCGGTAAGCTCGACGCGCCAGTCCTCGCTTATGAACACGAGGCACTTGCCCGTGAACACCGCCATCGGAAAATAATCATATAACAGCTTCAGCGTTTCCATCTCGTTCCTTTGATAAGATACCCAATGTCGCCGGCATTATACATCACGTGGCCACAAAAAGGTACGGGAAAGAGCACAAGTCCATAAGCGGCCCCGCCACGTGGCGCCAGCCATTCCCAGGCGGAGCTTGCGCCGTGCAAACTCACAACCTGGTAACCACGACTCCCGCCGACTTGTGGCTCTGAGAGGGATTCCCCTTGTGTTTCCCAGCAAAGCTGCGGAAAATATCTCCAAGAACAGCAGGTCGTGCACCGGTGCTCCATAATTCAGGAGGCGACCATAAGTGCCTTTTCCAGAGTATCGGGGCTTTGGACGTGATACGGCAGAAGACAATTATGGTGGGGCAGGATATGAAGCGGAAAGTATGTGGCCAATTTCCTGAGTTTTGCTACAAGGCATACGATCACGAAGATTATGCGCGGCAATTCATAGATAACGGCAGCTTTCGCTTGAACTGTCGCTACTACTGTCAAAACATGGAAAACGCTTCGCGTCGTGATCCCACAGAGGGCGCTGGATTGACAAAAGAACCCGGTATCATAACCGCTGGCTGGGTTTCTCCAAATCCTGCTGAGAAAACTATCTGGACGAGAGAACAGGGCTACCAAGAGCATCACACTGAACTCGGCAATCCTATATTTCTTTTCTGCACGTCTTTGCCGGATGCGAACCTCGATTATATGAAGGAGAAGTTCGGGCCCTATATCGTGAGGATCGACAACCCAAGACAATTGGCGGAGGATACTAATGACTACTTTATTAGCAACCGGCAGAAGTTTTTGATTGAAGGATCCCGGGTTGTTTATAACAAAGGACAGAAACTGGCCAGAGAACTTACGGACAGTGAAAGAACGGACCTGTCATACAGCCAGAAACCGCCCGAGTTTTTTGGCGATTGTGAATTTCGCATTGTCGCAATCGGACTAAATGTTGGCCAATGTAAGCCGGAATGTCGATTTCTCGACGGAGAACGTAAACAAGAATGCGAGTTCATCGATGTCAACTTAGGCAAACGACTGAAATATCTCAGTTTGCTCTCGTAGGGTGGGCTTGTAGCCCACGCGGATTGTCCGGATAAGAAAGGATGGCAGGTGCAAAATGAAAAAGACAAGCATCGTACTTATAACTGCAATGATATGTGTATCCTCCTGTGCGACGAATCAGAAAAGGAAATCCGACGAGGCAGGTATGCCGTCGCTGGTTTCGCCTGTGGGGATTGACGATGAGTGGAGCAAGTGGCTTGTCGGCGAGTGGCAAGGGACGGCCAAATCGGACGTCGCCGGGCACAAGGACTGGGTAACAGGCAAATGCCGGGCGACGATAACACTCGATTTGAATGGTCAGTTCTTAGTCAGGAGAGGTCAGGCCGAGATAACCGGTTTATCTGATGAGTACCTGAAATATCTCAGAGATGTTATGCACCAGTCAGAGGCGGAAATCGAAAAAATCCGCACATCAACGTTTGAAAGTTTCGAGATATGCGCAATAGACCCTAAGACCAGCCGGATTGAGGGCTGGTTGTTTGACTCGCTCGGCTGCACCGCCAAAGGGACGGGCAGGCGCGAAGGAAACAAAGAAATTATGGAATGGCAGTGGTCAGGTCAGGGACAGTGGGCTTCAAGCATACGCATTACGGAAAAAGTGAGCGAGGACAAGCTCATCTCCTCTGAAAAATACACAATGCCCGACGGCATTATAATGGAAGACACAGGCGAATTTGTCCGTAAGCAATAACAGCGACAACACTGCCGGCCCGACCAATCTCAATCGCAAATCATAAATCGCAAATCGAAGATTCGTTCACAGCCGCCAGGGGCTTCGCAGCGGTCTCGTCAGCATCCGATTTGCCTCCGCGTCATTGATAAACTCTTCTTTCACCGGGTCCCATCGCAACTTTCTGCCTAATCGCATTGCTATATCGTCGAGATGGCAAACAGTATCGCTGCGCACCGCCGACTCAACCGGGCATACTGTCCGGCGTCCCCTCTTGACACAATCCAGAAAGTTCCTCTGGTGATTGTTGCTGCGGTACAACTGAATCTCGTTTGGCCCAATCACCTCTTTCAGCAGCGACCTCGGCTCCGCCTCGATTGTCCCACGCTCGACAAACACCCAGCCCTCGGTTCCGAGAAACAATACTCCGACACCGTGACGAATACTCATCTGGGGCGCAAGCCCCAAAGCTGTTTTCGTATCAGCGTGAATCATCGTTACCCCGTTGGCGTACCTGTGCCTCACGTCCCACTTTGTCGCCGTATCCGCTATGCCGTCGGTCGGGAATTCCCCCGTCCCCTCGACCTCAATCGGCCCTGTATCGTCCGCGCCGATTCCCCACTGTGCAATATCCACGTGATGAATCCCCCACGCCCCGCTTAAGCCGCCAAGCGAATAATCGTAAATGTGCGTCCACGCGCCGATTGTCCCCATCGCCCGCGAGGCCGCTCGCTCGTGACTATACGGCGACCACGGGGCAGGCCCAAGCCACATATCGTAATCGAAATCCTTTTTGTCGGGCGTCGGCTCGCTGGGCTGATTCGGAAAATACGGGCTTGGGTACGAGCCGACTATTACCGTGTGAAGTTTGCCTAAGCGGCCGTTTAGCGCCAATTCACAGGCGTGCCTGAAATTGGCGTCGCTTCGCTGCTGCGTGCCGAACTGAAACACTACGCCATACCGTTTGACCGCCTCGCGGACCGCTTTTGCCGCCGCCACGTGCACGTCCAGCGGCTTTTCGCAATACATATTCTTGCCTTGCTTGGCCGCCTCAATCGCTACAAGACCGTGCCAGTGTTCTGGCGTCACAATCGTCACGGCATCGATATCAGGCCTTGCAAGAAGCTGACGAAAATCATCGTATGTCCTGCAGTCGTTGTTGCCATACCGCCTGTCGGCCAGTTCTTTGGCCCTTTGGCGAAATATCGCCCGCACGTCGCATACCGCCGCCGCCTGCACGTCCGGCTGCTCCACAAAATCAGACAGATGCCAGCCCCCCATACTCCCCACGCCGATAAACCCCATCACTATACGATTGCTCGGCGCTATTATCCCACCAGTCCCTATCGCTGCTGCCCTTATGAGATACGGCAAACCCACTGATGCGGCCGCCGTTTTGAGCAACTGCCGCCTTGTAAATCCCTGCTTATCCATTCTTTGACCGACAGTACGAATCAATCCTTCAGCTCACGAACCCAGATATTGCGGAATCGCACCGGGTTGCCGTGGTCCTGCAGGGCGAGAGAATCCTTGTCGCCGTGCGGCTCGTAGGACGTTACCGCGTGCGCGTTTATCCAGCCGGTTGCGCCTTCCAGCGCCACGTTGTCGTGAATCAGCACGCCGTTCTGGAACACCGTGAACGTCGCTTCTCTGACAACGTTATTGCCTTTGAAAATCGGCCGGTGAAAAATGATGTCGTAGCTTTGCCACTGTCCCGGCCCCCGACAAACGTTGACCAGCGGCACAGCTCGGCCATACAGCGCCCCGCACTGCCCATCCGCGTATGTCCTGTTCTTATACGAATCGAGAACCTGCACCTCATAGCGGTTCATCAGAAATACCCCGCTGTTGCCTCGCCCCTGACTGCTGCCTGCAACTTTTTCAGGCGTGGCAAACTCGATATGCACCTGGCACGACCCGAATTTCTGTTTGCTGCGGATTTGGCCGGCGTCCTTCACCGTCTCGAAATATCCCTCTCCCATATTCCACGGCGCAGGTGCTCCCGGCTTCTTGGATGATTCCCACTGCGACAGGTCCTTGCCGTCGAAAAGAACGACCGCATCGGATGGCGCGTCGCCGGCCTTATCGCCCGGCGTTACGACCGGCGGTACAGGCCGATTGGTATCGTGAACCATCCACCTGCCTGTGTCCGTAACAACCCATTGCGGTTTCTGCAATTTGGGGTCTTTCGCCTGCGGCTCTGCACATCCTGCCATAACCAATAACCCCGTCACGCACATCAGTATCGCTTTTTTCATTTGTCATCTCCTGCCAAAATATGCCTTTATTCAATGCGTTACCTTACAGCCCGCACACTAACCAGTTTGCGTTTTTACCATTTTGGCCGCTTCAAATCAAACATTCTCCATCTCGCCAAACGCCCGCCTATGGCCATTGTGGGCATTGGCCCGCAGTTTTTGGGACAGTAAGACAGTTTCTATGCTTGACCATAACCGGCTGAAGCGGTACGATTCTGCTTGCAACTGAGAGAACCGCTGGAAGGATGTCCTGAGATGAAAGAGTGTAAATGGAGCATAT
>CAYGVZ010000123.1:0-8527 GCA_964353475.1 uncultured Pirellulales bacterium
GCGGAGGGCCGACCTCAAAGCGGCAGTTCTTATGGGGGGAATCAGCAGGGAGCGAGAGGTCAGCTTGCAGAGCGGTCGCCGCGTCGAAGACGCGTTGAAGGAAGCCGGCGTGAATGCCACCGGGGTCGATGTTACGCCCGACAATCTCAAAATTCTCGACGACAAGACAATAGACGTATTTTTCCTTGCGCTGCACGGCCACTGGGGTGAAGACGGCTCACTGCAGGAGATTCTCGAAAAGAAGCAACTGGTTTATACGGGCAGCGACCCGACGGCCAGCCGGGCGGCGTTCAATAAAGTTGAAAGCAAGAGGCGATTCGCCGCCGCCGGCGTTACGGTACCGGCGGAAATACTATTCGACCCAGCAGGCGATACAAAACAACTGGCAGGGCAGCTTGAGCGTCTTGCAGCGAAGTACGTCGTCAAGCCGGTGCGCGAGGGCAGCACAATCGGCGTTTCTATTACAGATGACGCCCGGTCGGCAATCGCCGCGGCCGGGGCTTGTGCCAGCAAGTTCGGCGAATGTATGATTGAGGAATATATTACAGGCAGGGAGCTGACGGTGGGTATTCTTAATGGCCAAGCATTGCCGATTATAGAGATACGGGCGCCGAAGGGCTTCTACGACTATGACGCAAAATACGTTAGTGAGCGGACGCAGTACCTGTTCGATACGATAGAAGACGGCGCCGTGCAGAAACAGATTCAGTCAGCCGCCGTCAAGTGCTTCGAGGCGCTGGGATGTCGGCATTTGGCCAGAGTGGATTTTATCCTGCGGGACGATGGTAAGGCGTTCGCGCTTGAGATTAACACGATTCCGGGTATGACGGCACACTCGCTGCTGCCGAAGGCGGCGGCAAAGATTGGGCTTTCAATGGGCGACTTATGTCTGAAAATCATTGACGCGTCGATAGAGGACAGACGACAGTGAAGTTAGGCACATTTCAGAAGAGAAGAAAACCAGGCAGGGGGCTTGCGGCCTTTAAGGGCGCTCTGAAAGTCCTGGGGGTAATCGTCCTGCTTGTAGGGGCGGGCCTGGGTTTTGTGTGGTTAGACAGATACGTGCAAGGTTCAACTCCCATCTCGCCGGGCGGCGCTGGTATCGCGCTGATAGACGTCCCCCAATGGGTGACTGAGCAACTCAAGGAAAGGGTGCGCAGCGCAGCCAAAGTTGGAAGAGAAACGCTGGTGCTCGATGAGAATACGGCGATTATGGTCCAGCGCAACATCGAGTCGCAGGTGGCGTGGATTGGGGATGTTACGGTGAGGGTAACGTACAAGGGCATCACCGTCCGTGGCCGCTGGCGAAAACCGCTTGCGCTGCTTGAGGCCGGTACGCACAAGTTTTACGTTGATACGGATTTGGTCGTCCTGGATTCTGCACCCGTGCCGGACCTGCCGATTGTTACGGTAAGCGGTCTTGCTGCCGGCGGCAAATACCAGGTGGGACAAATCTGGCGAGGCGAGGACCTGGCGGCGGCGGTCGCAATAATCACCAGAATAGAGCGTATGGATGCGCGACTGGCGCCGACCAAACCCCTTCTTGCAAGAATCGACCGAATCGACGTGAGTAATTTTCACGGTCGGCGCAGCGCCACCCGGCCGCATATAACAATCTATACCAAAGACAACACCGAGATAATCTGGGGCGCGGAAATCGGCACCTGGCAGCGGCACCTCGAAGCGACTGATGAGGAGAAATTAGCCAAGCTGTACGCCTACTACGAGCAGTACGGCACGTTCGCGGACGTCAAATACATCAATCTGCGCGACCCCCAGCGGACGATTCCTCTGCCGATTGACCGCTATTAGTCCGCCAATCCTTCAGGGCGTCTGCCAATTCCATATATCTGTAGGCAATTCCAAACCGCTCGCACAATTGCTTGAACCTGCGGACTGTCTGTTCCGTCAGCTCGCCCTGAAATGCCGCATCACCCTTGCAGCAGAAAATTCTGCACGGCGAAAAACGATGCTCATAAATAGAGCACTTTTGAACATTCTGCCAGGGACATCTGCCGGCCGGGGCCGGTCTTATGTTCTCGATGCCGATTCTGTCCGTCAGGTAAATCATTTCGGGCGTGGTAACAAAAAGTTTATGGCCGAACTTGTCGAAGTCGCAGCACTCGCCGCACACGCTGCACAGCCCGGCCAAGTCGGGCCTGCCCGCCGTTGTTGTGGCGGGATGGCCGGCAATCTCAGCATCGAGCCATTGATAGATTTCCGCAATCGCCCGTATCAGTTGACTTTGCTCGCTGCGATACCACGACTGTGCGCCATCGATGATTTGGCGTATCTGCTCAAGGGAGTGATAACCGCCCTGCTTAATTCCGGGGCATTTGCGGGCCGCTTTTCCCCAGGCGCTCTGGTCCGCCAGATTGCCCGGCCAGAACGGCCACGTCCTGCACTGAACGGGCCTTACAGGATATATCCGACAGTTTACTTTTCCGCCGGCCCTGCTCAGGAAAATGCAGTCCTTCGTTATGCTATCCTCGATGACTGTTACTCGCAGCCCAACCCGCCGCAGGTACTCGCGCCTCAACTGTCGCACGGGTATATTCAGGTGCTCGGCAATGAGTTTGATTTCCGGCCTTGTGACCCATATATACCCCTCCCCCGGCCCAGCGCAGCAATTCCCGCACTGCTGACAAGTAAACTGTAACCCTCCGGCATACCAGACAGTTGCGTTGGTCATTCCTGTCCCACTACCATTTCAGGACGGCGCCGGTGTCGGCGCTTGTGGCCATAGCGGCGTATTTGCCGAGGCAGCCGGTGGTTATCCGCGGTTTTGGCGGTGTCCAGGTTTTTCTGCGTTCGGCCAGTTCGGCGTCTGAAAGGCGCACACTTATCTTGTTGCGAGGGATGTCGATTTCGATGATATCGCCGTTTTTTAACAGGCCGATCGGGCCGCCTACGACTGCTTCGGGGCTGACGTGGCCGATGCACGCGCCGCGAGTGCCGCCGCTGAATCTGCCGTCGGTAATCAGCGCAACCGATTCGCCGAGACCTGCGCCCATAATGTAACTGGTGGGCGAGAGCATCTCCTGCATACCGGGGCCGCCCTTGGGGCCTTCACAGCGAATCACAACAATGTCACCGGCCTTGACTTTGCCGGCCAAAATGCCGTCGCAGGCCTCTTCCTGGCTGTCGAAAATCACGGCTGGGCCGGTATGGGTCTGCATTTTTTCGGTGACACCAGCGCTCTTTACGACCGCCCCATTCGGCGCGAGGTTGCCTCTCAATACAGCCAGGCCGCCTGTTTGGGAGTAGGCGTTGCCGAGCGTCCGTATGACCTCGGTGTTATTGATTCGCGCCTTGCGAATGTTCTCACCGAGTGTCCTGCCGGTTACGGTCGGGCAATCGAGATTGAGCAGGTCCGGGATTTTGGCGACCTCTTTCAGTATCGCACTTATGCCGCCGGCGGCATCGACGTCTTCAACGTGGACATTGCTCGAAGGCGAAACCTTGCAGATGTTAGGACATTTGGCGCTGATGGCATTTATTCGGTCGAGGTCGTATTTAATGCCCGCCTCGCTGGCAATCGCAAGCGTATGCAGGACGGTATTTGTCGAGCCGCCCATCGCCATATCGAGGGCAAGGGCGTTATCCATTGATTTGACGCTGATTATATCAAGCGGCTTGATGTCCTTTTCAACCAGCGACAGAATCTGTTTGCCAGCAGCCCTGTAAAGCCGTTTGCGCTTCGGGTCAACCGCTAATATAGTCCCGTTGCCGGGCAGGGCCATTCCTATCGCTTCGCACAGGCAGTTCATCGAGTTGGCGGTGAACATACCGGAGCAGCTCCCACAGGTGGGACAGCCCGTGCGTTCAAGCTCATTCAGTTGCTCCTCGGTGATTTTGCCTGCGTTGAGCTGGGCAACGCCCTCAAATATGCTGATGAGGTCAACGGTCTTGCCGTCTCTGGTTTTTCCCGCCGCCATCGGCCCGCCTGAGACAAAAATGGTCGGGATATTGAGCCGAACAGCCGCCATCAGCATACCGGGTATGATTTTGTCGCAGTTGGGAATACAGATAAGCCCGTCGAAGCAATGCGCTCGCACCATTGTCTCAACCGAATCGGCCACGATTTCACGCGAGGCCAGCGAGTATTTCATGCCGGTATGCCCCATAGCGATACCGTCGCAGACGGCGATTGTATTAAACTCAAAAGGAACACCGCCTGCCGCGCGGACGGCCTGTTTGACGATTTGCGCCACCTTATTGAGATGGACGTGGCCGGGGACGACTTCGCAGAAACTGTTGGCAACGCCGATGAACGGCTTATTGATGTCGGCGTCGGACAACCCGCAGGCGTGAAGCAGCGCCCTGTGCGGCGCCCGCTGAAACCCCTTTTTGACTGTATCACTAATCATTTGCCACCCTTTCAACCAGAAAACAGCTAAAACCGCAAAATGCAGAGCGATTATTGTAAACTACGAAGGAAACCGGAACAAAGAAAAATCAGTTGTATTTGGCTGGTTAGCAGCTATAATGCGCCGTTTGTTTTGTTCAGAAATCGTGAATTAGGAGATAGGTGTATGCTGTCAAACAAAGTACTGCAGGGTCTGGCTTGTGTTGTGATTTGTCATCTGTTGCTGGCGGCGGGTTGCGCGCCAGAGGCAAAAAAGCCGCCGCAGGCGCCCCCTGCACCGGCTAAGCCGGCCCCGCCGGCCGCCGCACAGGCACAGCCGGAGCTGCCCAGGGGCGAACCCGTCACGCTGGCGATAAAGCCGATGGTGGAGGATACCGTAAAATACAAGATGACAACCGAATCGCTGCGGAGCATCGCGTGGGAAGGTTCCGTGCCCGATAAACAGAGTTTCAGGGAAAATCGCAACGAGAGCAGGATTGAGATGGTTTACACCCAGCAAATCAAAGCGGCAAGCGACCAAAATACAGTGGCTGCGCAGATAACAATCAACCAGCTCAAGTGCTTCTCGGTGGTTAAGAACGAAACCGTTGTCGATTACGACAGCACCAGGCAGGCCGATGCAAACAACGTCCTCTCGCAACTCATCGGCAGGGGTTATATGATTGAGATAACCGGGGACAATCACATCCCTACCGTGTGGGACCTGGCTGAGGCCCGCACCGTAATGACCGGCACCACCCCCGCTCACCAGATGGGGTTGCGGGTGTTTGACGCGGACATAATTATAGAGCAGCACGAGCTTCCGCCTCTGCCGCCGCCAAATGAGAACCGGCTGAACGTCGGCGACACCTGGAAACGATTGAAGACGTTCTCCTTCGGCCTGATGGGGCTGAAGTCCTTCGACAAGATATACAAGCTGACCGCCGTCAAGGACGTCGCCGGCCATAAGGTTGCAGAGATAGAAATGACCTCGCTGCCGACCGCAGCGGTCGAAAGCAAATTCCTGAAAGAAAAGGGAGCTACCGAGCTGCCGCAGATGTTTGATACCTCCGCGACATATGTCGGCAGCGCCCGGATAGACGTGATGGCGGGAAGAATCGATGCCTGCCGCGAAGACCTCAACGCAAGCTGGGTGGCGGCGCTACCCACCGAAGGGGAGGACCCCAATAGCGAGCCGGTCATACTCAAAATGACCGAGAAGCGGTCCTTCAATCTGGAAAAACTCCACTGAAATGGCATTGGGACGGAAAGCGCGGTTTGGAAGATTTACTGAAAGGGGCTAAATTGAGAGCGATTGTTACGATTACGGTTGCCGCGCTGCTTATCAGCACCGGCTGCACGCAGCCCGCTCAGAGGAAAGCAGCGGCGAAAAAGGGGTTGCTTTTGACCGTTGACTTCCAGCAGGGTAAAACGCTACGATACAAATTCATCTCAAGCCGAGACATCACCCTTGACTGGGGTCCGATGGGGAACGGCGCCGACTCGGCCAAGACAAAAGTGGACAAGTCCGCGGAGTCGCTCACAATGGTCGTTGCATACACGCCGATAGAAGTTGACGCATACGGACTTGCAAAGGTGCAGGCAACCTGCGAGTCGGCCAAGGTTGCGCGCACGGGCGGACGCCAGCGGGACGGCTCGCGGGGCGACGCCGCCGATACATTCACAGGCAAGACCTGGACTTTCACGGTCGGCCCCACGGGCAAGATTGAGGATGACTCGGGATTCCGCAACGCACTTAAGGAGGCCGGAAAGCGGGCCATCCGCCCCGATACGAGCAAAGGCGTGGTCAAAGACCCCGATATGCTCTACGACATCACCGCATCACAGTTCTTTCTCTGGGACGCGATGGCAAGCAGAAAAGAGATAACCAGCAAGGCCGCGGTCGGCGAGCGGTGGCAGTCGCTGATTTCAGTGCCCGCCCCGATGATTCTGTGGGTCGCTCGCGACGTCAATTACTGCCTGGAGGAGATACGCAATGAGCCGAACGGGCAGATTGCCGTGATACGCAGCGCTTACGCCCCGAACAAGAACGTGCCGCGCGAATGGCCCATCCCGTACGACGTGCCGTTCCAGATGAGCGGGACGTTTGGCTTCCTGAGAAACTTTCAGGTCTTGTCGCTGGCCGGCGACGGCGAGGAGTTGTTCAACGTAACAGCCGGCAGAACCGAACGGCGGACGCAGAAGTATCGACTTGAGATACAGACCTCCCTGCCGCTGCCGATCGCGGTGAACCCAAAGTTGATAATAGACCAGACCCTGGCGATGGAACTTCAATGATTAACTGTTGCCGTTTGTCCTTGTATGCAGGCAGGTGACAATTGGATAAAGAGATTCTCTGGGCGCCGTGGCGCATCGGATACATACAGGATATCGGCAAGAGCAACGAATGCTTCATCTGCCAGGACCTCAAAAGTCCGCAGGATGACGACAAGAACCTGATGCTCTGGCGGTCGAGCGGCTGCATAGTAGTCCTGAATCGTTTCCCGTACAACAATGGTCATCTGCTGATAGCGCCCTCGCGCCACATAGCCGATTTCGACGCCGCCACAGATGAAGAATTGCTCGAAATGGTCAAGTTAGTGCGCGAGGCCAGGAAGGCGCTGTCGCTGGCGATAAAGCCGCACGGCTTCAACGTCGGCGTCAACCTCGGCAGATGCGGCGGCGCCGGCCTGCCGGGACATCTCCATATCCACGTCGTGCCGCGCTGGGACGGCGACACAAACTTTATGCGGGTCTGCAGCGAAACCCGCGTCATCAGCCAGAGCTTGTCCGACCTGCTGAACCTGCTCAAAGAAACAAGCAAAGAACATAACCTGCCGGGACTGTAGGTATGTCGCCGCCCGCACCTTACGCAGTTACTGACCAGGCAAGCAAGGGACGATTATTCCCTGAAGGGCCGCACCGCTACCGGTCTGATTTTGAACGCGACCGGGACAGGATAATTCACTGCTCTGCATTTCGCCGGCTCGAAGGTAAGACCCAGGTTTTTACGCCGGGTCTGGACGATTATTACCGCACCCGCCTGACCCACACCATCGAAGTAACGCAAATAGGCAGAACAATCGCAAGGGCGCTCGGCCTCAACGAGGCACTTACTGAGGCAATATGCCTTGCACACGACCTGGGACATTCGCCCTTCGGTCATTCAGGTGAAGAAGCTCTTAACGAATTGATGGCGGACCAAGGCGGCTTCGAGCATAACCGCCAAACGATGCGGATAGTGGAATTGCTGGAGCACCCCTATCCTGATTTTCGCGGCCTGAACCTGATGTATGAGACGCGCCTGGGTTTGGCGCGACATCGAAGTCCCTATGACAAGCCGGAGGCAGACGAGTTTGTTGAAAGAAACTGCTCGCTGGAAGGACAGGCGGCCAATATCGCAGACCGTATTGCATATAACTGCCACGACCTTGAAGACGGCCTGCGGGCGCGAATCCTCTCGGCTGAACAACTCAGGGGCATCCTGCTGTTCGACCAGGCGCAGAACAGAATACAGGCCGAGACAATCAAAGACCTGACCATCCGCAGAACCAGGGCCGCAAAGGCCGTTATCGACCGCTTGGCAAGCGATTGCATTGAGACAAGCGCAAAGGTAATCGCAGAAAACAATATCCGCGCTGTTGGCGAAGCTTACGGGTACGAGAGGGATTTGATTGTATTCTCCCCGCAATGTGCAGAACAACTGGCCCAGCTCGAACGTTTTCTGTTAGAGCATTTTTACCACAGCAGCCGATTCGCCGAGACAAGCCGCAAGGTCCGCGACTGGCTGACCGAACTCTTCCATAAATTGTGCGCCAAGCCGGAACTTATGCCGGGGTATTTCCGTGATTTCGTCCCGCAGCAGGGCCTCGAGCGAACCGTCTGCGACTATATCGCCGGTATGACCGACCGCTTCTGCCTCAAAACGCTTGAATAATAGCGACAACTTCGGCTTTGTACCGGAAAATAACCTCATTTGTCTCGAAAATTCGTTTTGTTGCAAGTGCCCCCCCCCATAAGGATTTACGAACAGGCGGTAAATTTTCTGCTCGGAAATTCAGGAAATTCTTCTTGACAATTGTCGAAGACGTAATAGAGTTACATTTATCGTGGGCTGTCCTGATAGGAAAGGTAGCTTATGAAAACACCAAGTACCAAAATGGGAGGACACATCCAGTG
>CAYGVZ010000124.1:0-8324 GCA_964353475.1 uncultured Pirellulales bacterium
AACAGCCGGCACTGCGTCTCCTTTACGGCGACCTGACCGACGGCAGCAACCTCGCTACAATAGTCAATGAGGTTCAGCCCGATGAAATCTACAACCTTGGCGCCCAAAGCCACGTCCGCGTCAGCTTCGATATGCCCATCTACACCGCCAACACTGACGCCCTCGGCACGCTTCGTCTTCTCGAAGCCGTTCGCATAATGAAAAAGCCCGCAAAGTTTTACCAGGCCTCCAGCAGTGAAATGTACGGCAAAGCTACCGAAATCCCGCAAACCGAAAAAACGTCATTCTACCCTCGCAGTCCCTACGGCTGCGCCAAGATATATAGTTTCTGGCAGACCGTCAACTACCGCGAAGCCTACGGCCTGTTCGCCTGCAATGGCATACTTTTCAACCACGAGTCGCCTCGCCGAGGCGAGACATTCGTCACCCGCAAAATCACGCGTGCCGCTGCCAGGATAAAGCTCGGTCTTCAGGATAAACTGTATCTCGGCAACCTCGATGCAAAACGCGACTGGGGTTTTGCTGCCGATTACGTAGAGGCGATGTGGCTGATGCTCCAGCAGGACAGACCCGATGATTACGTCATTGCTACCGGCGAAAGCCATTCAGTGCGCGAGTTTCTCGATGAGGTTTTCGGCCATCTCGGTCTTGACTGGCACAAATGCGTTGAGATCGACCAGCGGTACTTCAGACCCACCGAGGTCGATTATCTCCAGGGCGATGCCTCGAAGGCACGCAGAGTCCTGGGCTGGAAACCAAAAGTAGGTTTTCGAGAACTCGCCCGAATGATGACGGACGCCGATATGAAACTGGCACAGGAAGAAAAAATCCTCGCAGACCACGCAGGGCGACGATAATGAGCGATTTCTTCACAAACAGGCGGATTGTTATTACGGGCGGTGCCGGTTTTCTCGGCAGCTATGTCATCGAAGGGCTGCGAAACCGCGGCTGCAAAAACATCCTTGTCCCAAAAATCGAGGACTACAACCTCGTCAACCTGCCCGACATTAGCAGGATGTATGACGATATGAAGCCCGGTATCGTTATACACCTGGCGGCGGTCGTGGGCGGCATAGGCGCCAACCGCGAGCATCCCGGCAAATTCTTTTACGAAAACCTGATGATGGGAATCCAGCTTATCGAGCAGGCCCGTATTCGCAATATCGAGAAGTTCGTCGCCATCGGCACCGTCTGCGCCTACCCGAAATTCACCCCTGTTCCTTTCAAGGAAGACGACCTCTGGATCGGCTACCCGGAAGAAACCAACGCCCCTTACGGCCTGGCTAAAAAAATGCTGCTTGTGCAATCGCAGGCATATCGCCAGGAATACGGCTTCAATTCGATATTCCTGCTGCCGGTTAATCTCTATGGGCCGCGTGACAACTTTGACCCGAAAAGCAGCCACGTCATCCCCGCCCTGATTAAAAAATGTTTCGATGCAATCGACGGCAAGGCCGACCATATCACCTGCTGGGGCACGGGCAACGTCTCTCGCGAGTTCATTTATGCCGCCGACACCGCCGAGGGTATTTTGCTCGCAACCGAACACTACAATGGCCCGGAGCCGGTGAATATCGGCGCCGGCTTCGAAATCAAAATCAAAGACCTCGCTGAAAAAATCGTCAAACTCTCCGGCTTCAAAGGCAAAATCACTTGGGACCCCTCCAAGCCCGATGGTCAGCCCCGCCGCCGCCTTGACACTTCACGTGCCAAGAACCTCTTCGGCTTTGAGGCAAAGACATCCTTCGACCAGGGACTTGAAGCCACGATGGACTGGTATCGGCAGCACCGCTTTCAACATGCACCTTAGCCCCTGTTCTGTTTTTTTTCTTTTGAGCAGAATTTTTGCGGATTCTCTGATTTTCTGTTTTCACTGTCCCTGCACGCCAGATAGAATCATTCGATTGCGGCCCCGCATCCGTTTCAAGGGGCTTTTTTGAAGATGGCAGGAATGTGTGCCGATGCTCAAAAAACTATATATCACTAACGGCAGGCTGGCCGAGTGCGGCGAGGGCGATGCGCCTGTCTTCATCTATATTGCCCCGGACGAGGCCGAGCGGAAGTTTCTTCTTGAGCAGCTCAAGCTTGACGAACATACCCTTAACTCATCTCTTGACCCCGATGAGCTCAGCCGGCTCGAATTCGAACCCGACCACATCGCGATGATTTTCAAGAGACCCAAACATTACGTGGCGAGAGATACCTTTCTCTTTAAGGTCCTGTCCACCGGCGTCTTTATGTTCAAAGACCGCCTCGTTATTGTTGTTGCCGAGGATGCTCCTTTTTTTGAGGGCAGACCCTTCACTAAATTGCAGTCGATTCAGGATGTCTTCCTTCGGCTCATCTACCGGGCAATCGCCCATTTTGTCGAGCACCTCCGCGCCATTAACCAAATCTCCGCCGAGCTTGAGCAGCAGATAAACGTCTCGGTGGAGAACAGGTACCTGTTGAATCTCTTTACCCTCGAAAAGTCGCTGGTCTATTACCTCGATGCTATTCATTCCAACGGCACGCTTATCGAAAAGCTCAAGAATAACGCCGCCAAAATCGGCCTGACCCAGGAAAACGTCGAATTCCTCGACGATATCCTCATAGATAACAACCAGTGTCTCGGGCAGACCGAGACCTATTCCCAGGTGCTCTCATCCCTGATGGACGCCCGTGCCTCCATTATTTCCAACAATCTCAATATCCGTATCAAGGCCCTGACGATTCTGACTATCCTGATTATGCTTCCTACCCTTATCGTCAGTATCTTCTCCATGAACGTGCAAATCCCCCTCGCCAAGCATCCCTTCGGCTTCTGGATGATCGCCGGCCTAGCTGTTTTTACGTCCCTCCTTATCGGCTTCCTCTGGTGGCGAAAACGCTGGTAGTTCTCTTATATCAGCGCTTGTCCCACACCTGTGCGGCCCAGTGAGCCACATCGTCACGCATTTTCCAGACGGTCATACCAGTTTTTCTTCAGGAAGATGCTCGTCGCGACCAGTATCAGGCCGCATAACGCAAGCTCCCTGTAGCCGCGAAGCACAAGATAAATCGGTATCAGCGTAAGCGTTGTTTGCCAGACGATGCCCACAGCAACGTTGACCATATCGCGGCCGAAATCGGTGTTAGGTCTGAAGGCCGGGTCTTCCTGCATTACCATTTTCATCACGGGTTTCCAGAAACCCCAGGGACGGACGCGCTTATAGAAATCCTTAAGTACCGCCGGGTCGTCGGGTCTTGTGACCATACTCGTTACCACGGAGGCAATGACGCTCAACACGAGTATGATGGGAAAGCCGTGGAGCATCGGGTTGAGCTGAACCGGTAGTTTTGGTATCAGTAGTGCGGCGGCGATACCGGCAAGCATGCCGGCGAAGTACCCGTAGGCGTTCAGCCGCCACCAGTACCACTTGAGGACGTTTGGAGCGAGCTGTCCTGCGTAGAGACCGGCGACAAGCCACTGGGTAACGTTGTGGATTGACTCTGCCATAAAGCCAAACGCGATGCCGACGGCCACCACGAGAACCGAAGTGATATAGCTGGCCCGGACGTAGTTCTTGTCGGAGGCGTTGGGTTTGAGATAGCGCTTGTAGATATCGTTGACGATGTACGAAGCGCCGTTGTTTATGGTGCCGCTGAAGGTGCTCATAAAGGCGGCCAGCATACCGGCGAGCACAAGGCCAATCACGCCCACCGGCAGGAAGTTATAAACGACGTAAGGCAGAACCTGCTCGGTATCAAAGGCGCTGCCCATTGCTCGAAGCTGGTCGCTGTAAAAGACCAGGCCGAGTGCGGTGATACCGGCGATGAGCATATATCGCGGGACATAAAGCACCGCCTGGGTACACATACACATCAGGGCGCACTCTTTGGGATTTCGGGTCGCCAACATTCGCTGCAGGTCCTTGTTGGGCGGAGGCCCGGCGGAGCTGGCGAGTATGCCCTTGAAGAGCATAACCATAAAGAACAGGCCGAAAAGCTCCCAGCCGTCTTTTACAATCTTCTCATTCACGGCGGGGATGTAATTCGACCAGTCGAGATTGAGGTGCCAGCCGAAGAAAAGGTCTGTCCAGCCGGCGGGCACCTTGGCAAGGATGTCCGCTCGGCTGGTCTTCATAATCGCCAGACCGGCGATTATCACAGAAACAACCACCATAATCGCATATTGAATCAGGTCGGTGATGACGACGCTGCGCATACCGCCTATGATGACGTAGAATGCCGTTATCCCCATAAAAAGCAGGGCGTATGTATTGGGCGACACGTCCCACGGGAAGAGGACCTGGCAGAATTTGCCGATGCCTTTGAAATCGTAGGTCATAAACCCGATGGTGGCCACCACTGCAAACAGGGCGACGATGAGGCGCGACAGTAGCGCGCCGGTGCTCTCGCCGAACCGCGTGCGAATCCACTCCGCCCCGGTCATAACCTTTGAACGCCGCAGCCAGACGCCCAGATAAACCATATAGAAGACCTGGTTGAAGACGGGCCAGACCCACGGCATCCACGCGCCCTTGAGGCCGTAGACAAAAAGAACGGTGACAAACCACATTGTCCCCGTAACATCGTACATACCTGAGGCGTTGGCGACGCCGAGGGTAAACCAGGACATCTTTCGCTCGCCTAAGAAATATGAGTCGAGGTTCTTGCCGGCCTGGCGGGTCAGGACGATGCCTACCATAATGACGGTTACGAAGTAAGCAACAAGTATGGCGATGTCGATAATGTGAATGTTCATCTAATGCCTTTCTGAATTATGTCCGGGCTGGGTTTTATCAAATGTTACGCTGCCCCGCAAGGTCTCCGGATGCCGCGATTATTGCTGCCAACTGCATAAATCGCGGCCCGGCGTAATCAAAAAACTCCTTATAGGCATCACACAAATAACTTTCCTTGGCAAATGTACCCGGCGCAAGTACGCTCCTGTCTTTCAGGCAGCCGCCGCGACAGGCAGACAGGTGTCTGCATACAAAGCACCGGTTGCACACGTCCTGCTTGGCCAGTGCAAACCGCCTCTTCTTGTCGCAGGCGGCAAGTTTGCCGATGGGTGTATCGAGGATGTTGCCAAGCCGCCATTGCGGCTCGACAAAAAAATCGCAGGGGAAACAATCCCCGTTGTGCTCGACCACGATATACTGGCTGCACCGGCGGCCGAAGGTGCAAATCGTGTGACCGCCGCCGACGTAATGACTGAGCATTGAATCAAAATCGCGGATACTTGTTTTGTTCGGACCGTAACTCCACCAGCGGTCGAAAAGCCGACACAGAAAGCGCCCGTACTGCTGCGGTGTGACTGAAAAGCATGCGGTTTTGTTGCCGTCGGCGTCCGGCTCAACGCACGTAATGAACTGCATATACCTCACGCTGGTTTTCACGAGAAAATCAAACAGTTCGTCGGCGTGCTCGACGTTCTTGTCGTTAAGCAAAGTCAGCGTGTTGAACTCGACTGCGTATTGTTTGCACAGATTGATTGCCCGCATCACTTTGTGGAACGTACCGTTCCCGGCGTGGTCGGTGCGGTAATGGTCGTGAAGCTCCCCGGGACCGTCTATGCTGATACCCGTCAGGAAGTTGTTGTCGTGAAGGAATCGACACCACTGTTCGTCAAGGAGAACGGCATTGGTCTGGAGGGCGTTATCTATACGCTGCCCGGGTTTGCAGTGTTTTTCTTGCAGCTCCGCCGCCTTTTGAAAAAAATCAAGCCCCATCAGGGTCGGTTCGCCGCCCTGCCACGAAAAGCCGGCAACCGGAAAATCGAGGGCGAGATAATCGGCGACCAGCCGTTCAAGTACTTCACAGCTCATCCGCTGTCTGCCCGAGCCGATTTCGGCGGCCCTGTCTTTGTAAAAACAGTACGTGCAGTTAAGATTGCAATCGGAACCTGTCGGCTTTATAAGAAGCGTAAACGCCTGCATTCGTCACCTTTGCCCGGAAAGTATATCCGCTCGCCTGCGACCAGGCAAATTGTTTCATTCCGGATGGCGGGGATTTTTCTTTGCAGGCGGGAATTTTTTATTGCCAGCCGTCTTGCACGATATATAATCCAAAAACATCGTGCGGCTGTACGCTCGCAGCCGGCTGACGAGATTGAATGTGCGGCCTGGCCGACGCAGGTCTTGTATGTTTGATATTTGGATAAATAGAGTTTATTTTGTAAAGTAAGGCAGCAGGAGTTCGAGATGGAAGACCTTGTTCCGACAAGGGTGTTTATGACCAAAGGGGTGGGGCGACACAAGTATCGCCTGAAATCATTCGAGGATGCGCTGCGCCAGGCGGGCGTTGCACAACAGAACCTGGTGCAGGTCTCGTCAATCCTTCCGCCTCGATGCAAAATCATCAGCAAAGAGAAAGGCCTTCTTCGCCTGACGCCGGGCGGCATTATTTACTGCGTTATGGCCCGCTCCGACACGGAAGAGCACGGCCGGCTGATTGCCTCCTCGGTTGGAATAGCTGTCCCAAAAGACAGGAACAAATGGGGCTACCTCAGCGAAGTGCACGGCTATGGGATGAACGAGCAGGAAGCCGCGGATATGTCCGAAGACCTGGCGGCGGGGATGCTCGGTACCACCCTCGGGCTGGAAGTTGACCCCAATCAGGCCTGGTCGGAAAAAGAGCAGGTCTATAAGTCAACGGGACTGATAATCAGGACGTCCAACATAACACAGACCGCCCGCGGCCTGAGGGACTTCTGGACTACAACTGTTGCAATGGCTGTGTTTCTGTTCGACTAAGAAGCAATGTAAACAGCAACATCGCAGACGCATCAGGACGATTGCGATTGCGGTTCATCGACCTGCACTTATGACTGATATTGCCTACAAGCAGGTTAATTTCGGGGACCTGCCGAGCGAACATTCGGCGATTGAAACCGCCAGGGTCGTTATTGTCCCTGTCCCCTACGACGGCACAAGCACGTGGGGCAAAGGCGCGGACAAAGGCCCCGCGGCTTTGCTGGACGCCTCGGCCAATATGGAACTCTACGATATCGAGACCGGCGCGGAGGTTTACAAAATCGGGATATTCACTGATGCCCCCGTTGAAGGTACCTTCACCCCTGATAGTATGGTCGAAGCCGTTGCCGGCAGGGTCGCAGGACACATAAAGAACGACAAATTTGTGGTCGTCATCGGCGGCGAGCACTCGGTTACTGCCGGCGCTGTCAAGGCACACGCCGCACGACACAGCGGGCTTTCCGTCCTCCAGCTCGATGCACACAGCGACCTGCGCGACGAGTATCACGGCTCGAAGTACAACCACGCCTGCGTTATGGCCAGGGTCAAGGAGATATGCCCTGCCGTGCAGGTCGGCATCAGGAGTATGGACTCATCAGAAAGAGAACGCATCGACAGCAGGAGCATATTCTTCGCGGAGGATATCTACAAGAATCCCCGGTGGATTGACAAGGTCATCGCACGCCTCTCCGACCGCGTTTATATCACCATTGACCTCGACGTCTTTGACCCCTCGATTATGCCGTCAACGGGGACGCCTGAACCGGGGGGACTATCCTGGTATGAGGTCCTCGAACTGCTCAGAAAGGTAATAAGCGCCAAAGACGTCGTGGGCTTCGATGTCGTCGAACTATGCCCTAACGGCGCAAGCAGGGCGTCGGACTTTCTGGCGGCCAAACTCATCTATAAGCTGCTCGCCTACAAATTCCGCGGCTGAGCGAAATCACATCAACACCTTCAGGCCGTTGCGAAGCGCAAGTGGCAAGCACAGACGGTGGTAATCGCCGGTTCCAATTGCCGACGCCGCTGCTGCTGGACTGTATCACAGGCCGATTGCAGCAGATTATGGCAGCGTTATTTCAGGGCTTTGAAGCCCTCGAAGGTTGACTGTCGTGTTCTGCCGGTCGCGCTGGTGGCGACTGTAACCTCGTTGTTGTAAATCCACACCTCGCCCGTCTGGGTGTCAATCTTAAAGCACACGGGCCTGTCCTCAAATCTCTCTTGGCCCATTTGCTCAAGCCCGTGGGCGACGGTCGTCGTCAGGTCCACCCGCACCGTCCCGCAAACCAACTGAAATCTGCCGTACTCCGTCTCGCTCCTGCTGGCGCCCAAAGATAGAAGAGCCGCCACAATAAGTAACCCTATCACAACCTTCTTCATCATACATTGCTCCTTTCCCATACAGTACGAGTATGCCTTTGCATCCAATTATACATTTAGATTGTCCCGCCCGGCGATTGTTCCCGGAAAACTACAGGAATTCTGCGAATAATGCCGCCGCCTGTCTCAATCGAGCACATTCAGCCCCTTATCGATTGCGTATTGGCGGACCTCGGCGATTTCTTCCGGCGTCGGTCTGCGGTTTATGTTCGTATGACTGTCGGC
>CAYGVZ010000125.1:0-8305 GCA_964353475.1 uncultured Pirellulales bacterium
TGGAAATGCCGACCCGCTGCGGGTGAGCGCTGTAGTACCTCCGGAGGATTTCACGCCGGTGGGCTATGAGGGCGGGCCTTTCGAGCCGAATCACAAAGAGTATGTGCTGAGGGATATCGGCCCCAACGATGTAAACTGGAGCGCAGAGACGGATTGCGCGTGGTTGACAATCGTGCCGGATTCAGGGCTTCTGCCGGCGGGTGCAAATATGGTTGTGACGCTACTGCTCGATAAGACGTACGCCGAACAGTTGGCGCCGGGCGTGTACTCTGGGTCGGTGGTGTTCCACAACGTCGATTCAGGCCGCAGTGAATCGCGGGCGGCGGCGCTGACTGTCAAGCGTATCCCCGGCCAGGTTGTTATTACGGATTCAATAGGCAACCCTAACGACTACAATATGCCTTACGGGGAAATTATCGAGGGCCTTTCACGGACTGAACACCTTACTATTGCCAATGTTGACCCCGTTCACGAGGTTATTGTGGACGAAATCACGGTCGGGGGCTGGTATCGAGAGGACTTCAATGACGGCGTCGCCCAGGGCTGGCAGGAAGACGTGAACGCCGACTGGACGGTTATATCGGGCGAGTACAAGGCATACCAGCCGGCGCCGCTTTCGGAAGATTCGATGGTGGCCACATACGCCGGCAAGGAGTGGACCGATTGTTACACAGAGGTCAGGATGCGTCGGTCTGTGGACGGCAATGCGAGGTATCTGCTCCTGTGGGCAACGAGTGATTTTGACGTTGACCCGACCTACAAAGGTAATGCGTATGCCGTTGGTATTGATGAAGCATCTTATCTTGTCTTCAAGATGGTGAATGGTATGGTCACGGTATTGGATGGCTGGACCAGTTCGCCATATATCAAGCCGGCAGACCAGTGGAATGTCCTCGGATTCAATGTCGTGGGGACGCAATTGGAGTTTTACATCAACGGTTATCTGGTCTGGACGGGGACGGATAGTTCCTTAGCGGGCGGGAGAGTGGGACTGCTGGGCTTTACCGCCACCGGCTCGTACCTAACGACGCATTATTTTGATGATGTGGTCGTTACCGCGCCGCTGGGTGACTCGCAGCAGATAAGCGAAGAACAGTTATGGTACAACGAGCATCCGTACGAGGGCAGCGAGGTGAAAGGTGCACCCACTGACTGGTCGCCTCCGCCATATCCTGGTCACGGGATTGAAGATGGCGCGATTACAGGCGGGGGATTGGCGGCAGGCGATGCGTTTGAGATTCTAAATGCGCCGAATTACCCGGCCATAATACCGCCCGGCTCATCCATAGTTCTTGACGTCAGGTTCAGCCCGACGGAGGTCAGGGGTTACGAGTCAATCCTGACTATTGAAAGCGAGGATATAAACGGCGGCGTCGCGGAAGTCAATGTGAGCGGCACAGGGATACCGGATTTCCTGGTGGTCGAGCCCGACACGAACCTTGTGTTCACGGGTCACCCCGGCGGGCCTTTTGTGCCGACCTATCATTACTATCATTTGTCAAACACCGAGCAGGCGGGGCTGACCTGGTCGGCAAGTTCGGACGTGGGCTGGCTGAACATATCCCCCGCCGGCGGCGGCATAGGCGCAGGCGGCTCGGTGACCGTGAGCGTGAGAACGAATTCAGCGGCTAACGCCCTGCCGCTCGGCACACACCGGGCAAACGTAACGTTCAGAAATCTTACTACAGGCAGAGACCATATTCGCGCTGTCGAAATCAGGGTCTATACGGAGCCGAAGGTCTGGGTTGAGCCGACCGCCATCGAGGCGCCGGTTCCTAATGGCGAGACGACAAGCAGGATGCTGACCATAGGCAACGGCGGCGGCTCCGACCTGAATTTCTCGCTGTCGGCTATGCAGACGGGCTTTTATGAGCCGGGTGCGATGATTGAACAAGCCGGTACCGGTGGCAGCCAAATTGAGGCAGCGATAGCAGCAGGTATGCCTTTCGCGCCGGGACGGCTGCTTGTTCGCTTTGAGCAGGAAAATGAAAGGGGTGTGAGCGCCGAGACGCATATAGGACGGCACAACCAGATTCTGGCAGGCCTGGGCCTTGGTCGAGTCAAGAAGGCGTTTCGACTTGTTCCGGGATTGTGCACGGTCGAGTTGCCGGCGGGTGCAAAGGTAGAACAGGCTGTGGCGGCCTTGAAAAATGTACCGGGCGTTGTTTATGCAGAGCCGGACTATGAGGTTCACATTTTGGGGACGCCGAAGATACCGAACGACCCGGGCTTTACGCAGCAGTGGAATATGCACAACACCGGTCAGTCGGGCGGGACGGTTGATGCGGACATTGACGGACCCGAGGCCTGGGGCAATGTTGAACCGGGTGAGTCGGTTGTGGTCGCTGTCATTGATACGGGCGTGCAATACACCCATCCTGATTTGGCAGCGAATGTGTGGACGAACGAGGCCGAGAGGGACGGCGCGCCCGGGTTCGATGACGACGGCAATGGTTACGTTGACGATATTTACGGGTACGATTTCTGCACATACGGCAAGAGCAGGGATTCGGACCCGATGGATGACCACGGTCACGGGACGCACTGCTCTGGTATTATCGGTGCGGTCGGCGACAACGGTGTGGGTGTGGCCGGCGTGGTGTGGAATCCAAAGATAATGGCTGTTAAGTTCCTCAGTTCCGGCGGTTCGGGGTACGATACTGATGCGGTGGACGCCGTCGAGTACGCTGTTTTGATGGGCGCGAAGGTGATGAGCAACTCGTGGGGCGGCGGGGGCTACAGCCAGGCGCTGGCGGACGTAATTGAAGCGGCGAATAACGCGGGCGTGTTGTTTGTAGCGGCTGCCGGCAATAACGCCAGCGACACGGACCTTTATCCGAATTATCCCTCGTGTTATCCGTCGCAGAACATCATCTCTGTGCTGGCGACGAATTACCGGGACTATATGTCGAGTTACTCAAACTATGGATTGACGAGCGTTGACCTGGGCGCTCCGGGCGGAGATGGCAGCGCGGGCGTATATAGCTGCTATCTGGGCGGCTATACGTCTATGTCCGGCACGTCGATGGCGTGCCCGCATGTGGCGGGGGCGTGCGCGTACGTGCTGTCGGTGTGTCCGACTTTGCCGCATCTGGATGTCAAGAAGCTGGTGATGGACACGGTTGACGTATTGCCGGTTCTCAACGGCACATGTATCACGGGCGGTCGGCTTAATCTGGACAGCGCACTCGCGGAGTTGCAGGAGATATGCAGTTCACAGTCAACGGGGTGGATAACCTTTGTGCCTCCATCGGGGATAGTTGGGCCGGCCGGGAGTACGCAGGTCGAGGTGATATTCGACGGGCAGCGAGACCCCGGGACATACACAGGGTATATCCGCGTCAGGTCAAACGACCCGTATGACCCGAACATGTTCGTGTCTGTAACAATGGTGGTCGGGCCGCGGCCTGATGCCTTCACACAGTTGTTCGACCCCTGCCAGCCGATTGACCCGTGCGACCCGAACTGCAACGATATGGCTTATCGCACGCTTGCCTTCAGGCCGGATGGTTCCGTCGGTTACTATAGCTGCTGCGCTATGGAGGCCGCCACCTTCCCCGTTGACCCGGCGGGCGGAACGGCAATTGAGCTTGGCGACGATGATTACGCCGAGATTCCACTCGATGGCGCAACAGTCAAATTCTACGGACAAGAGTATGACACTATCTATGTTGGCAGCAACGGCTATGTGTCCTTCGGTTCGGGCGACATAGCACGTTATGAATCAATGGAGTCGCACTTCTCACTGCCGCGGATTTCCGCACTGTTTGACGACCTTAACCCGGCTGCAGGCGGCGAGGTTTCGCTGAAACAGCTCGATAACGGCCTGGTGGTGACTTTCGAGAACGTGCCGGAGTACGGACGGGTGAATCTCAACAGCTTCCAGATAGAAATGCGGTACAACGGAAAGATTCTCGTAACGTTCCTCAACATCAACGCCAACGACGGTCTTGTCGGGCTGTCACAAGGTCTGGGGCCGCCGTGGCATTTTGTCGAAAGTGATATGTCGGAGTACGCCGACTGCAACATAATTGCCGACCTCAACGGCGATTTGGACGTTGACTTTGCCGATTTCGCCGTGCTGGCAGGGATGTGGAACACGCAGTATCAGGGCTGGAGTCCTGAAACGATGCGAGACGAGTTCAGCGCCGTTTCTTACAGTAACAACGACGGGACAACGACATTTGCGAGCGATTGGGCTGAGGTTGGCGAGGCGGATGGCCCATCAGCCGGCGTAATGGGAGTAGCCGCCTCGGCGTTGCGTATCGGCGGGGCGAGTGCGTACCCGACTATCACCCTTACTCGCGCGGCTGATTTGAGCGGAGCGCTGGCTGCCGAGATGAGCTACGGTTACGAGGTGGCGGCAGGCGCGATTGAAGGTACGGTGAGGGTGAAGGTCTCGGCGGACGGGAACAACTGGGATACGCTCGCGACTTACGACGAAAAATCCGGGGCCGGCTCCGCGAGTTTCGATATCGGCGCTTATATGTCACCGACCACGATGATTCGCTTCCAAACGGGCGGCAACCTGGAGATGTATATGACGTTTGATAACGTTGAAGTTGCCTATGACGGCAACGTGTCGTATCTCGGCCCGGACTTCACCAGGGATTTCAAGATTGGTATTTCAGATTTGGATGTATTTGCCGACTGCTGGCTCGATTAGACGGCTGGTCGGCTGATTGCAGGTATAAGGGACTGCGGTGTTTTGCCGCAGTCCCTTTTTGTTTGAACTGTCCATTGTTCAGTTTTCCGGAGACGCTTGTTGCGAGGCCGCCGGGCAGGTCTTTCTTTTTCGCCGGTTAATCGTCCTGGTTATCGGCTCAATGGGGGCGCTGCCTGACGCAACCTGGATGGCCTGGTCTGCGTCTTCGGCGAACAGGTCGGCGCCGATTTCCTGCCAGAGGCCGTCAGCGCGGTTGAATAGTCCGCCGGAGACCATAATCTTCATATCAGGATGGGCATTGACCTCTTTGACTCTGTCGATGAGGTTTCGCACACAGGGCGCCTGGCGGGGGCTTGTGCCGTATATGAGCAGGATGTCGGGCGCATATTCGTGGACGAAGGCAAGGATGTCGTCGTTGGTGAGGCCGCCGCCGAGAAACTTTACCTCCCAGCCGTCACTTTCAAACAGGTCTGCCAAAATCTGCGCACCAAGCTCCTGGATTTCATCTGGTGAGCAGCACACGACGATTTTCTTGTTCCTGACGGCTCTGCGGGGCAGCTTGTTCTGCAACTGGTCAACAATGGTGCGATTGATTCGCGTTGCAAGGTGCTCCTGCGCCGAGGTGATACGTTCCTGGCGGCGTAACTGGTCTATTTCAACCATGATGGGCCAGATTAGGTCCATATAGACCATATTGGTTGGTGCGCCGGTCTGAAGGGTCTGCTCAACTACGGTGCGCGATGTCTTGCGGTCGCCGCGCAATAGCGCATCTAAGTAGTGCTCCAAAGTATCTTCGTTTATCATAAGCCGATTCTCCTAAACACCTGTCTTGCAAATTCGCCAATTTAACATTTTTCACTTTTCTAAAGTAACCATTGTTAATATGGGTAATTATTACATCGGGGCTGGCCTCAAAAAAACTTCAGTTAAAATAGGCAATATGGGAGACATAGCAAATATATCGTCTTCATTTTTGAGGGTATACCAAATTGGGCAGTTTAATATGCAGCGATTATAAGACGCAGGCGAAACTATGAGTTTTTGAGAATAACTCGCTGTTTGTGCTGATTATGACGGCAGATATGCCTGAAGACAAGCGAGATTTAAAGATGTGAACGCGTTGGGCTTAAGTGAGGCGTTTGGCCATCGCTGCGAGTTCCTTAAGCTGGTCAGCGGGAAGCATAGATTGGCCGGGCTTAGTCAAGCCGCCTATTGGCCGGGCAGGTATGGGCATTTGCGTGCTTTCGAGTGCGATAAGGCGGAGCTTGAGGTGCCTCATCTGCTCTTTGAGGTCGTGATTTTCCCTACGGAGTTGTGCGATTATCTGTTCCACGTTATTCCCTCTCGAATCGCCCTGGCAAACATTCATTTCCAAGTCGGTTTGGCAATGCCGGGCTTATTTTTGATTTGTTCGGTAATCAGGCGTCCATTTCTGAGCAGTTCAACGCTGTCGCGGTTAATCCTGGATACCTGGTATTCGTTGACGGTATCTCCTACACGGGCGATTTGGCCGCAAACGATTGCGCGCGGATTCTCGGCGTCGTAGAGTATGCCGGTAACAATCGCCTTGTTGGCAGTGGCGATGTCCCAGATGTGCCCCGCGGATTCAGGGGCATACCGGGTAAAGACGAATGTCCAGGTTGCCAATAAGGCGATGAAAAAAACGGAGAATTTGAGCCGGCGTTTGTACCTTGTGCCGGTTTCTCTCGGCGCCGCCTGCTGATGCTCCACAAAGACGGTGGAGAAAGCATCAAGGTCAATATGTGGTTTTGGATAATGCGATGCCATTCAGGTAAAGCTCTCAGTACTTATGTTGTTGCGTCAAGACCATACGCTTTCTAATTGAACGCCGTCGATACTCGAATTCAGTGATTGACTGCCCCCGATTGATATCAATGGTATTGTATCTAAATGAGGTCGGCTATGCAAGCGGCGATGGGGTTGTGGGCCGTTTATTGCTGCTGTTGGCGTGTTTGAGGGACAGGCGATGAGATTTTATCGGTCGAGGTCGGAAAAAGTTTTTGGTATGGGGGCAGGCGGAGGCGTGCAATGAAAGCGAGGTGGGATTGACTATTGACGGCGGTTGGCCGATAAGATATAGCGGATACGCCAAGACAGAGGAATCGCGGGAGATAACCGCGCAGGTGAAGGGATTGTCCGGCGTGGAAAAGCAAAAAAGGAAGTTTTGAGAATGATAGGAGCTGCTGCGGTCAAAACGGTCAACGGAGTCGGCCACGTAGGGCAGTTTGGGCGTTTTGCGTGGCGGTCGTCAATGGCATCCCTGCGCAGCGCGACTATGAGCGAGACGTATCCTCTGATATGGGCACAAATGCTTATTATCGGTGTGCGGAGCGTGCCGGTGATTATGATAACCGGTGCATTTGTGGGGATGACGCTGGCGGTGCAGGCGTACGACCAGTTGGCCGGGATGGGGCTGGAGGAGCATCTTGGCGTCCTGATAAATGTATCGGTGGTCAAGGAGCTGGGGCCTGTCCTTGCGGCGGTGATGCTGGCGGGACGAATAGGCGGGGCGTTGACGGCTGAGCTTGGGACTATGAACGTTACCGACCAGATAGACGCGATTGAGAGTATGGGCACCGACCCTGTGCGGTATCTCGTGGCGCCGCGGGTGCTGGCGTGTCTGCTGCTTACGCCGGCGCTGATTATCTATGCGGATCTGCTGGGTATTATTGGCGGGTATTTTGTGAGCGTCATCCAACTGGATATAAACGCGCGTGCGTACTGGAGTTTCAGCGCTTATGGCGTTGAGCTTTGGGATGTGGCGTGCGGGGTGGTGAAGGGGTTTTTCTTCGGGGGCTCGATTGCGGTCATAAGCTGCTACAAGGGTTTCAACTGCAACAGGGGCGCACAGGGCGTGGGCCAGGCATGCACGGAAGCATTTGTGGCCAGCTTCATCGCGATACTTATGATTGACTTTGCCCTGGTGGTGATATTCAAGACGGTTTACAGCATTTTTTGGCCTCTGCGGAGTTTGGTCGGATAGAAGGGCGGCAGACAGGGACGAAGGTGATAATGGACGGCAGCATACAAAACCAGGTTGAAGTCGAGGCAAAACAGCAGCCGGACGCGGTTGTCCGGGAACAGCCGGAGGTCGCGGCCAACGACGGTATAATTGTGCTGAAGAATATAAGCAAGGGCTTTGGCAAGAATGTGGTTCTCGATAATCTGACCCTAGCGATAGAAAAGGGCAGAACAACGGTGGTAATAGGGCCGAGCGGGTGCGGCAAGACGGTGCTGCTGAAACATATGATAGTCCTAGAGCGGCCGACATCGGGAGAGGTATATTTTAAGGGTCAGCGGATAGATAATATCGGTGATAACAAACTGAACGAGGTACGCGCCCATTTCGGTTACCTGTTCCAGGAAGGGGCGCTGTTTGACAGTCTGACGGTGGCGGAAAACATTATGTTTCCCGTCAGGCAGCACTGTAATATCACGAAGTGGAGCGAGGTCGATGAGCTTGTCAAGAACAAGCTTATGATGGTGGGGCTTAACGGTTTTCAGGACTTCTATCCCGCGAATTTATCGGGCGGGCAGCGCAAACGGGTTGCGCTCGCGCGGGCTATTGCCCTGGATCCTGCGGTGATATTTTACGATGAGCCGACAACGGGGCTTGAC
>CAYGVZ010000126.1:0-8272 GCA_964353475.1 uncultured Pirellulales bacterium
GCCAAAACCTGCATCCGCACTACGGCAATGGCTGATAATCGCGGTTGCCGCAGCCTTGTTGCTCTACGGACTATTCGACTCTTTTCTGGCCGAAAACTAAGAAGAATTAGACCCTGACAAGCATTGTTTTTCGAATAGTGTGCGGGGCTTTTTTTGTTTTAACATATCGTCGCGGATTGGCGCGGGCGTGCGTGGGCCGTCAGAATTCGTGCAGCCATTTCTCAGTAAGGACAGCCAGGTCATCCAGGCCGACCTGCCCATCGTCCGTGAAATCAGACCCACTACCGCACCAGAAGCTTGCATCGGCTTGCCGCCAGTGCGTCCCTAACATTGCGAAGTCGGCAAAGTCAACGTCTGAGTCATCGTCAATATCGCCTATGTTGAATTGCCAGGTAATCCTGGGGTAGTCAACGCCTTCGCAAATCGCCCAGATGTCATTCGGGCCGTTGATACTGCCGAAAAAGTCCCAGCCGGCAGAGGTGAAAGTGCTCCTGATTTGCATCTGGGTGGTGGGCAGCCCGGTACCGCCTGCGCTGGTTGTCTGGCCGCTGGTGTTAACATCCCAGAAAGAAGCCGTCACGGTACCTGTCCCCCAGCCGGAGAACCCGCCCACGAATGATGTCCCCGTCACGGCGCCGGTGCTGTAGCAGCGGCTCAAAGAGCCGATATTGCCTCCCACAAACCCACCTATGTTGTCTATGCCTGACACATTGCCTGTCGCATAACAGTCGGCTGAGGTGCCCTTGTCCGATGCAACTCCGACCACGCCTCCGACGTAATGCTCGCCTGTGACCACAGCGGATGAGTAGCTCTTGTTTATTTTTCCACCCGTCATGAAACCAGCCAGTCCACCCACGTATGAATCGCCGAAAACGGCGCCGCCTGAGACGTAGCAGTCGGCAATCGTCCCGTTGAGACGTCCGACTAACAAAGCCACGCTATCGCCGCTGCCTGCGTTGACATCCGGTTCAATCAAACCGAGGTTTTTTATCTCCGAGTTGTCTCCATCGACCAAGGCGAAAAAACCTATGTTGTCCACTTCTGAGCCAGTGAATTTATACCTGAAGCCGGATACCGTATGCCCACATCCGTCAAAAATCCCGTAGAACTTGGCGGCTTGGTTGCCAATGATATTGAACGGCACGCCGTTGAGGTCGGCGAGGTTTATATCCGCCATCAGTGCGAAGTGCTTGCCGCGGTCGCCCAGGTTGGTGCCTATGGCCTGCATTTCCTCAGCAGTATAAATCAGGAACGGGTCATCTTCTGTGCCGCAGCCGCTGTAAGGATGATAAGGTCCCGTTTCCCACGTCAGCCGCGGGTAGTCGTTTGGGCAGGGTATTTTCCAGACGGGCGTGTTGAAATCCCAGCTGGCATCGGCATAAGTGCTTAGCGTCTGCATCTGTACGGTGGTTTTCCCTATGCCAGCCGCGCTTATGGTCGTTCCGCTGGTCTGCGTGTCCCAGAATGAGTTCTCAACAGTCCCTCCATACCATCGCGTGCCCACAAGGCCGCCAAAGTTATTCGTCGCCGTGACGCGACCGACTGAATAGCACCTCGAAATGAGTCCGCCGTCCAGAGACCCTAACAGTCCTCCCACGTGCCAACTGCCCGTCGTGAAACCGGTTACTCGCGAGCTGGAATAGCAATCCACGATGGTTCCCATCCAGTGAAAGCCGACCAGTCCTCCCAAGTGCACCGAACCTCTGACGCTGCCCGTGGCAAAAGAGCCGGATATATCGCCGACATTGCCGCCTGCCAAACCCCCTGCGATGCCGTCGTGTATGACATTCACATCGCCGGTTGCATAACAGGTTTGTACAGTACCCAAATTATACCCGACCAAGCCGCCTACTCGTTCACGACCTCTGACGTCGCCGATAGCACAGCAATCCAGGATGATACCTTCATTTTGGCCGACCAGGCCTCCCACACTTTCATTGCCATCCGTCGCACCGCTGCTCCGACAGCCGGTTACGGTCGTATAGTTCATATAGCTGTATGTATAGCCAATCAATCCTCCAATCCGTATACCCCCTTGAACATCGCCCGCTGCAGTACAGTTATTGATGTTCGCATCATCAGCTTCTCCCACAAGCCCCCCTCCATCCCAATAGTTCGCATCGACAGCACAATTGCTGTAGCATCCTTGCGCAGAACCTTCCTGCATAAAACCCACCAGACCACCCACGCTCGATTCACCCGAGACCCGCCCGTCCTCGACACGGCAATTGCTTATGTTTCCGCGATAAGAATATCCTGCGAGCGAGCCCACTGTAATTCCCATGCTCACATTGACATCAGGGTTGATCAAGGTGACATTCTTGATTTCGGCTGCTTCACCGACAATGTACCCAAACAGGCCGATAAATTGCGTTCCATTAGAGTCATACGTAAAGTTCGAGATAGTAAGGCCGTTCCCGTCGAAGACACCGGTAAATGGCTTCGCCACTTTGCCGATTATATTGTAGCTTGTCCCCGTGAACCCGCCGAGGTCGATGTCCGCCATCAGCTTGAAACACTTGTTCCAGTCATTGATGTCCGTTCCAATAGCGTTCATCTGGTTCGCGTCGTAAATCAGGTACGGGTTGGCGGGTGTCCCGCCGCCCCCGCCATACTTGGCGGACAACGGGCCGACGGCAACAAGCGTCAGAAGAACTGTGAAAAAGAAGGCGGGTTTATGAATCTCGTATGACCTGGTCGCTGAGTGCATTTCATCTCCTCCTCAAAACAGTTGGCGCCAAGTAACCAAAATAAGCGGGCAGGTCTCCTCTGCCCCCACCAAGTTCTTAATTAACTGTTATTATACCACAGCCGCCATTGAAAGGAAAAAGCGAAATCGCAAAAAAAAACGCGGACAATTGTGGTTTGTTACGCCCGTTTTGATGCCGTGCCCGGTGCTTTCCACTTTTTTTTGCGTGAAAATCGGTTCTGATATTGACAGCGCCGCCTCGCCTGATTAATATGGTTACACAGTAGTTTGGAAAAAAAACTACTGCGATGCCCAGAGAAATAATCATAGCGGTAATTCCTGCCCGATATGGGTCCACAAGATTCCCAGGGAAAGTTCTCGCCAAAGATACGGGCAAATTTCTCATTCAGCATACCTGGGAACGTGCCTGTGCGGCCAAGCTGCCGGGAAAGGTAATCATCGCCGCCGATGACAAGCGTATTGCCGACGCCTGCGCAACATTCGGCGCCGAGTGCATAATGACATCGGCTGATTGTGCCAGCGGTACCGACCGAATCGCGGAGGCGGTTAAAAAATTAGAAGACGGAAGACAGAGAACAGAGGACAGAAAAAACAAAAAACTAAACGCTATCCGCTACCCGCTATCCGCTAATTGTATCGTGATAAACTTGCAGGCCGATGAGCCGGAGATTGACCCCGCGAACATCGACAAGGTCGCAAAGCTATTGGTGGAAAATCAGAATTGTGGAATGGCGACTTTAGCCGCTGAGTTTGAAAGCCGCGAACAGATTGCCGACCCCAATATTGTCAAAGTTGTCGTTACGAGCAACGAGGCACGAGTCACGGGTCACGGCGCAGCGATTTACTTCTCGCGTTCTGTAATACCTTACGACCGGCAGCAGGGGAGTATCGGGCCGGTTAAGAATTACCTGCGTCACATCGGCATCTACGCCTATCGAAAGGATTTTCTTTTGAGAATGACTTCGCTGCCGCAGACACCGCTTGAGAAAATCGAAAAGCTGGAACAATTGCGTGCCATCGAAAACGGCTTCGATATACTTGTCGCAAAGGTCAAACGCACCTGCGACGGGATAGACACCCCCGAACAATACGCGGAGTTTGTGAAGCGATATAGCCGCAGAGGAGATAAATAATCTTTAGCCACAGAGGTCACAGAGGACACAGAGAAAAACTCCTTTAAGTTATAAAACGCTCAATATGATAGAAAAGAAAATGCTGACATCTTGGGAAGAGTTTGAAAAAGAAATAGTGGCGATAAATGAGCGAAATAAAGAATGGCTGGTAAGAACAGGGCAAAGCCGAGTGCTGTGCCCCCTCTATAGAGGCGTCGGTAATTCCGAGTATAAGCTGGAATCGACCCTCGACAGGATTCAAAAGGGAATGCGTTGTTCTCTTTATCTCGACATAATAAAAGTCGTTCGTGAGCACGTTGCAACCTGCACTGGCAGGAAATGGGATATGGAAACAAATGAGCCAAAGATACGCCTCGGAGGGCTTGATTTGCCGTTAGCGACTTATGAATTTATGGCATATTTAAGACACAATGGATTTCCAAGCCCTTTAGTAGACTGGACCAAGTCGCCGTACATAGCCGCTTTCTTTGCCTTTAGAGATATATATTGTAAAGCAGAACATGTTTCGATTTTTGCATATAGGGGGGATATTATGCCTGGAGGAGATCCGTCTATTCCGTCTATGCGGATTCTGGGGCCTTCCATTAAAACTTCCCGGACGCACTACCTGCAGCAAAGTGAGTATTCAATGTGTTTTAGAGAAGAAAACGGAGATAAATGCTTTGCTACTCACGAAGATGTCAAATGGGATGTAGAAGAGCGAGATATTATGATTAAATATATTATCCCTGTGTCGGAGCGAACAAAAGTGCTTAGGAAATTGGACTCAATGAATATTACAGCGTACTCACTATTCGATTCGGAACCGACTCTTATGGAGACGTTGGCTTTGCGCGAAATTGTGTTTAAAATGCGGAATTGCCTCGGAACATGAATAAAAGAGTTTTCTCTGTGTGCTCTGTGACCTCTGTGGCTAAAATGAAAATGAATTACCTCTGCGGCTGAAAGGGAAAAGGATTTCTTATGAGTAAAGACAAGGATTTGCTGGCAAGCGTAAGTGCGACATCAACGGACAGCGAGTTTTTCTCGCCGATACCTGCGGGCTATAAAGCCGGCAAGAGCAGGTACGTCTTCGTGATGGGTACGGTGATGAGCGGCTTAGGCAAGGGGATATTCTCATCCTGCCTTGCGAAACTTATGCAGGATAAGGGCCTTAAGGTCGCCCCCATCAAGCTCGAAGGGTATCTCAACGTTGATTCGGGGACGCTTAATCCATTCCGTCACGGCGAGGTGTTTGTTCTGGATGACGGTATGGAATGTGATATGGACCTCGGCACATACGAGCGGATGTTAGACCAGGACTTATCAAAAGCGAATTTCTGCACATCAGGGCAAATCTTCAGCGACGTCCTCAACAAGGAACGCCACGGGGACTACTTAGGCAGGGACGTGCAGATGATACCGCACGTTACCGGCGAGGTGAAGCTGCGGCTGCGGCAATTAGCGATGCAATCCAACGCCGACATCGTCTTTATCGAAATCGGCGGCACGGTGGGCGACCTCGAGAACGCATACTTTATTGAGGCGATGCGAGAGCTTGCCTACGAGGAAGGCCCCAACAGTTGCTGCTTTGTCGCGCTGACGTATATTCTCGAACCGCAGATATTAGGCGAGCAGAAATCGAAGGCGGCACAATTAGGCATCAAGCAACTGATGCAATTCGGTGTCCAGCCGGACATCATTGCCTGCCGTGCGACAAATCCCGTCTCAAACACCGTCCGGCAGAAAATCAGCGTCTATAGCAACGTTCCCTTTGAGCGAGTCGTAAGTGTTCCCGATTCCGCCAGCATTTATACCATCCCTGCAATGCTACGCGACAGGGGGCTTGATTTTGAGGTCGCGCGGCTGTTGAGAATCGAAGACCGGATAAATCTCCGCCACGAGCGGAAGGCCTGGGAAAAGTGGTGTGATTTCACCGATAAAATCGACTCCGCAACGCGCCCGGTGACCATCGGGGTAACCGGCAAATATACGTCCGTCCGCGACAGTTACGCCTCAATCATAAATGCGCTCGAGCACGCGGGCATTCACCTCGGCGCGAAGGTGAACATAAAATGGATTGAGACGACGGACATCGACAATACCAATGCCGCCGATTTCCTGAAAGACGTTGACGGCATAATCGTCCCAGGCGGATTCGGGACCCGCGGCACGGAAGGCAAGATTTCCTGCATCAGATTCTCGCGTGAGAACAACCTGCCGTTCCTCGGGATATGCCTGGGTTTCCAGATGGCGGTGATAGAATTTGCGAGAAGCGTCTGCGGCATCAAGCAGGCGAATAGCACGGAAATCGAGCCGAACTGCCCTGAGCCGGTCATCGACCCGCTGCCTGAGCAGAAGCAAATCGAAGGTCTTGGCGGCAATATGCGGTTAGGCGGCAGAGACATCGAGGTGAAACTTGATACAATCGCGTGGCGGCTCTTCGGCAAGCCGGACACCGTGCGAATGCGGTTCCGTCATCGTTATGAAGTCCATCCGCGTTACGTCGGTGTGCTTGAGAAGGGGGGGCTGGTTTTTTCAGGCAAGGCGCCAAACCAGCCGATTATGCAGATTCTGGAGTTGCCCGTGCACCCGTATTTCATCGCCACGCAGGCGCATCCCTGTCTGACAAGCCGGCCATTGCGGCCGCAGCCGATGTTCGTGGGCCTTGTCGCCGCGGCATTGCAGAGGCGCTATCCCGGCGACAACCTGCCTGACGGGGTGACAAGCGCGCAGAAATTTTGCGGGTCGAAGTGACAGGATATGCGTGCTTTGCGTGACTAACGCGTTAATCGGCGTTGGTATGCCCGTTACTGCGGTTTCTCCTTTGCCGGTGATGGTCCCGTTTGCCCTTCAAGCTCTTTTATCCGTGCCTTGAGGTTTTCGTTCTCCTGCTTGAGGTTGTTTGCCTCGTCCATTACAATGCCTATCATACCGTCTATCTGCTCCTTGAGGGCTTTATCCGCCTTGTCTTGCCAGACCTGTTTTTCCTGCTCGCACTGCCCAAGCTGGTCCTTTAGATCCTTTATCTCCTTATCCCGCTTTTGGGTCTCCGCCTGGAGCTGCGCACGAAGCTGGCTGTTTTCCGCCGCAATCAGGCGGTGCATTTTCACGTCCGATGTGTTTGCCTCTTCACAGCCGCAAAGTAACACGCACCCGATGGTGCAACAGGCGGTTGCGACAATTTTCTGCAATGTCCCTTTCATCGCTGTTATCCTTTCAAATTAAACAAGTCCCTGAAGGGCAAAAATCAATGCCGACAATATAACCGCTGCGGCTGCAATGTCAACCTATTCAAACAATACAGCCAGTTTGCGTTTCTCCTGCGCTGATATTGCGGCGGGCTGTGTCCACACGGCAAGTTCCAGTGCCTTGCGACAGTGGCAGTCCTCGGCAGCCAGGCAAACGTTGCTCGCCAGCACCGCCTCAATCAGTTTCAGGCAATTCGCGGTCGCCCTGCCGAGATTGCCCATAATTTCTTTAATGAGCGTTTGCTTGTCCTTTTCACCTCTGTTCTCCCGCCAGCAGTCATAATCGCTCACGAGGGCAATGAGGGTATAGCACATTTGCGCTTCTCTTGCCAGCTTCGCCTCGGGCATAGCAGTCATTCCAATCAGGTCGCCGCCCCATTTTTGGTGCATCAGTGATTCTGCCCGCGTTGAGAATTGTGGGCCTTCCATACAAACATAAGTCCCCCCGCGGTGTACCTTCATATTTGTTCGTTTTGACGCCTGTGCAATACAGCCAACGAGGTGAGGGCAGACCGGGTGCGCCATTTCGCAGTGCACCGCCCCATATTCGTTAAAAAAACTGCTCTGACGTCTGAATGTTTTGTCGATGAACTGGTCAACTATGACAAGGTTGCCCGGGGCTATCTTTTGGCGCAGTGAGCCGACTGCGCCGGTAGCTATGACGGTGTGAACGCCGAGTTTTTTGAGTGCGAATATGTTTGCGGCGTATGGCACGCGGCTGGGGTCGAGCTTGTGGCCGTCGCCGTGACGGTTTATAAAGGCAACCTGGCGCGTGCCGATACATCCCGTCATAATTTCACAACTCGGCTTGCCGAAGGGTGTTGCGACTTTCTTGAATCGCGGGCGGTGTATGTGTTTTGCCAGTGAGTCGCCAAGCCCTGTGCCGCCGATAATGCCGATAATTTCCTGCGTCATATTCAAAAACTCCTTTGTTTGGGCTGACAAAAACGCTATAATACTGTCTGCTGATGCTGGTTACAAGCATCCATCGGCTGCAGAGCTTGATTTGGCGCTGGTTTTATGGTATATTGTGAGTTTAGTCGAGAAGCCAGCTTGCTCTGCCATGCTGGAGGAGACCGGGTGTGAAAGGTATCGTACAGAACTATTGTCGGCCCCCGGACAATAGCCGAAAATGTTCCTGTGCATCCCGTTTTGCCGTCTGCTTGTGGTCTGCGCCCGTGCTGTGGTTATTGACGGCG
>CAYGVZ010000127.1:0-8257 GCA_964353475.1 uncultured Pirellulales bacterium
TATTATAAGATTCGCGGCGATGGGTGTGCGCCTGTCTGAGGCAAGAAGGCGTTTTTCGGGCGGGTGCGGTTGATTCTGTAAAAAAAAGGAGTATCGGCTGAGAACCCCTCAACGGGCATTTTTGGGTGTGGGTGCCCCTGAGACCTCACCGATACTCCTTGATTCTTGGCGCATTTGTGTGGGAGGAAAAGCGATCAGCTCTATAGGCGCACAACAGGACCGAAAGAAAAAGACGGGGAAGTACCTGCCGATTCTGTTCCTTTCGATATTTGCCCTTGCCGGTGCTGGGATGCTGTATCCGCTTGGCATTCGCCCGGTTATGAAAACGCTGGCCACCCGTTCGTGGCCGGCGATACCGTGCAAAATCATTTCCGCCGATGTCCGCTCGCATTCCGACAGCGACGGTACGACGTATCGCATCGACATTGTTTATGAGTACGAATTCAACGGCGGCAAATACACAAGCAAGCGATATGACTTCATCGGCGGCAGTTCCAGCGGCTACCAGCGCAAGAGCCGTGTAGTGGAGTCGTACCGCAAGGCGGAGAAGCCGGTCTGCTACGTCAACCCCGAAAAGCCGTCGGAGGCCGTATTGAAGCGAGGATTTCATTTGGGGCTGCTGCTGGCGCTGGTTCCGTTGTTGTTTCTGACTGTCGGCGTGGGTGGCATTATCGGGGTACTGAAATCGAGTTCCCGCCTCGGCTTTGCCGGAACGAATCAGGAATGGCTTCCCGCAAAGCCCCGGTCGAACGTCAGCGGCCTCGGAGTGATTCCCGTAACCGGGCTTGGCAATGAGTCGGTGACTCTTCGTCTGAAACATTCGCCGTGGGCAAAGGTCCTGGGCGCTATGGCAATAGCTGCATTTTGGAACGGGATTGTTGCGGTTTTTGTCGTGGATGTCGTGGAGGGCTGGCGGAGCGGCCATCCGAACTGGTTTCTAACGTTCTTTATGGTGCCTTTTGTACTTATCGGCTTCGGCTTGATTGCGGCGGTCGTTTATCAGCTTCTGGCGACTACTAATCCGCGACCGGTCATAACACTCAGCAGCGCATCGGCGCCATTGGGCGGGGAAGTGCGCCTTAGCTGGGAATTTATCGGCAGGACGAGCGTTTTGCAGAAGATGAGAATCGTCCTGCGAGGGCGTGAAGAGGCGACGTATCGCAGAGGCACGAAGACCCATACAGACAAGAACACCTTCTGCGAGATGGAGCTATATTCAACCGAGGACCCGCAGCGGATGGCGTTCGGCCAGGTGAACTTCCTCGTGCCCGCTGATTCAATGCACTCATTCGAGGCGGAAAATAATAAAATAATCTGGGGAATCGCAGTGCACGGCAACATCAAATCCTGGCCCGATGTCAGGGAGGACTTTCGCATTATCGTAACGCCGACAGGGGAGAAGATATGAGCGAGCTTAAAATGCAGTTGGAGCAGGACAGCATATCCTTTCGACCCGGCGACCAGATTCGCGGGACGATTGTATGGCAGCTTGAAAACGCCCCATCGCAGCTTGAGTTGTTGTTGTTCTGGCGGACCGAAGGCAAGGGCACTCAGGATATCGGCGTCGCCGAAACGCTGCGATTTGAAAATCCAGGCCCGTCGGGTACACAGCACTTTCAGATAAAAGCCCCCGCAGGACCATATTCATTCAGCGGCCGGCTAATATCCATTCTCTGGGCGATGGAACTGTCCTGCCCGGGCGGCACAGCGGCGGCCCGCAAAGATATTGTCATCTCGCCGAGCGGCAGGGAGATAATCTGTACGCAGTCGATACCTGACCCGGCGATGGCGGCGGTCAAGGGCCTGATGGGACGGCTGGCTGGGAAAATTGCGCAAGGCGCGGCGGCGATTCCTGGTTCAAGTGATGAGACCGTGCGATAATCCCTTCTCGGCGCAGCGGGTTGAGCGGATTGGCTACAGGCCGGCCTCGGCGTTGCCTGCCCTGACGGCGCGACTCGAACAACTTGATTACCGCGCAGCCATAATTGGCCCCGATGGTTCCGGCAAGACCACACTTCTGGCTGATATTGGAAAGCAAGTCGTAATGCAGGGGTTTGCCGTTGAGTGCGTCTTTGTCAATGACACTGCGCCATTGACGAGCGTGCGTCAGCGGGAGCTTCTCGATGTGATTACCCGCGATACCATCGTACTGCTTGATGGCGCAGACCATTTGCCTGCTTTTGTATGGCACCGCCTCAAGAAGGATGTCCTGAAAAGTGCCCGCGGGCTGGTCATCACCTCGCACAAAAGCGACCTGCTGCCCACGCTTGTAACCTGCTCGACCTCAGTTGAACTTTGCACACAGATTGTTTCAGAGCTTCTTGCAGGCGCCCGGCTGGGCGATGCGGAATTGCTTGCTGAAATCTATCGTCGCAACGCCGGCAATATCCGCAACGCCCTGCGCGAGCTTTACGACGTCTGGGCGACTGGAGTGGGGGGCTGAATTAGGAATTTAGAACTAAGAGGTTGGAATTCAGAGAAGGCGGTATGATTAAATGTCCAGGTCGGAGTGAAAGAACATATTGAAAAGAGATAGCGTATGGATAGAATTGGGGGACACGAAGGAATGAATTTTGGCCGGGCCTGGTATCCGAATGGAAGGTGAACGATGCCGATAGCGACATTCTATTTTCAACTGCACCAGCCGTTTCGTCTTCATCCGGACAGGGATAAATTCCTGTGGGGCGCGAAGAATCAGGAAGTATTCGAAAAGGTCTCGGAGAAATGTTATCTGCCGGCCACGAAGATGTTGACACGGCTCATTGCGGACAACCCCGGCTTCAAAATAGCGCTGAGTATGTCCGGGACGTTCCTTGAGCAGGCGCAGGCGTTCAAACCAGAAGTCATCCAGGCGATTCAGAGGCTTCTGGACGCGGGCAGGAAGCTGAACCAGGTGGAGTTTCTTGAGGAGACCTATTATCATTCGCTGGCGAGCTTGTTTGCCGATCCCAGGAGACAGGAATTCAGGGAGGAGGTTTCTCTCCACAGGGGCAAGATGGAGGAGATTTTCGGGGTAAAGCCGACAACATTCAGGAACACCGAACTAATGTTAAACAACGATATCGCGGAGGTTGTGGCGGATATGGGTTTCAAGGCGATTCTCTGCGAGAAGAGAAGCGACATGTTCGGTGTCAAGAATGGGAAGCCGGTGTCTTCCAATGCGGTGTTCAGGGCAAAAGGAAGCGATTTGATAGTCATTCCGAGGAACAGAGAATTGAGCGACGACGTTGCTTTCAAGTTTCCGCATACTCCGATTTCCGCCGAGCATTACGCGTTGAATATTGCACGAATTGACGGCGAGGCGGTTCTTCTGGGATATGACTATGAGCATATCGGGGAGCACATCTGGAAAGACAAAGGCATATTCGAGTTCTGGCAGGGGCTGCCAGACGAGCTTGCCAAACACAGTAACATAAAAGTGGCGAACCCGAGCGAGACCGCCGGACTATTCCGGAACGCCGACTGCCCCGTAGCTGATATTCACGGCCTATCGACCTCTTCCTGGGCCGACACCAGGAGGGACACTTTCGGCTGGTTAGGCAACAGGACGCAGCAGGAGTTTTTTCATCGCATCGAAGACCTGGAAAGGAGGGCAAAAAAAGCGGGCGGAGAGATGCTCGTCAAATGGCGATACCTGACGACCTCGGACCATCTTTATTTTTTGCATGATGCAACAGGCGCGGACCACGCCGTACATTCATACTTCAGCCCATACGGTTCTATGGGTGAGACGGTCAGGACCATAACGGACAAGATATGGGCGCTGGAGAGGTCGATTGAGAGTTTCGAGATACTGAAAAAGACGGAGAAAACGCCGGTCATAATAATCAGCCCCGAGACGGACCGGCTGCCGACAGAAGGAATGGGCGACTTCGCAAAATACGTCTCCGGAAAGAGCGGCGGTATGGGTGAAGTTGTGGCGGCGTTGTGCAGAGGGCTTTCCGAGAGGGAGATACCGACGTACATAATCACCCTTAACCTGGAAAAAAAGTTTGTGGAAAAATCGGGAATCGGCAGGGAAGAGTACATGCAGAAACTGTATCACCTGCCGAGGGGTAAGGTAAAGACAGTCGATTCACCCCTTTGGGAGAATTATAACAGCGTTTACGACGGCGACCCGCGCGCAACCGCGGCGGAGTTCCAGCGGCATATAAGGCGGTCCTTGATAGGGGAGGTAATTTCAGAATACGAGGGAAGGGGGATTATTCACACGCATGACTGGATGGCGGGCGGCATTATAACCGGGTTCGCGAAGCTGCTGAGGATTCCGCTGCTGCACACCGTTCATAATTCTCATACCGGGCTTGTTCCGCTCGATATGTATCAGGGAGTGAACCTGGCCGAGCTTTGGAACGACCTGTATATCTCGAACGACTGCGGGCGGCAGTGCGTGGATTGCCAGGCAACCGCCATCAAAAGCGCGACGCTCGTCAACTACGTCGGGACGAGATTCCTGGAGGAGACGATACAGGACAATTTTCTTGACAGGCAGTTCATACCTCATAGTGTGCGGAAGGAGACAAAAGCGAAGTATCGATACGGCGGCGTATATGCGATACCCAACGGGATTTCACCCGTGATGTATCCAGAAAGCCAGCCGGAGAATCCTGATGTAGCCAAGCCGGGCCTGGCCAAGAAATACGGAATAAACGACAACGTTGTTGAAGCGAAAAGGGCAAATTTAGTCAAGTTCCAGAGAAGAACCGGGCTGCAGGTCAACGGGGACGCAATCCTGCTTTACTGGGCAAGCCGGCTGGACCGGACGCAAAAGGGCGTGGAGCTTCTTGAGAGTATCGCGATGAGGTTCGTAGCAGAGCATCCGGACGTGCAGATAGCGATAGTCGCCAACTCAATCGGAAATGACAGGACCGATGTGGATATTTTAGGCAAGGTCGCCTGGGCATCGGGAGGGAGAATCGCGTACCGGCCATTTGATGAGGAACTCAGCATACTGGGCTATGCGGCAGCAAGCGATTCTTTCGGGGCGTCGCTGTATGAGCCGTTTGGCCAGGTAGATTTGATAGGCAATCTATACGGGGCGACGGCCACCAACCGTGATACGGGGGGATTTCACGACAAGATTGTGCCGCTGCGGCTGAAACAGCTTGGAGCGCCAGAAGACATCGGAAACGGCGTGCTTTTCAGGGATTATGACGCAGGCGGGCTTTGGCAGGGGCTGAGTGAAACCGTCCGGAACCACAGGTATTTCAGGAATAATCCCAACGAATGGGAAAAGCAGACAAAAAGGATAATGAAAGAAGCGCGAGAGAAATGGGGACTGGGCAATATGGTAGCGGGATATTTGTCCGCCTATCAGAGAATACTGGGATATCCGTTGACATAAATCGGGCAGAAGGGGGTTGCTATTTGGGGCTGGGATTTGTATAAATGAGGGTTGTTTTTTTGTGCAGCGACGATGCCCAGGAAGTGACGGGCGTCTTATTCATAATGGATAGTTGCCACTTCGGTTTAGTGATTGGAGAGTTGGATTGAGACCCAGAGGCGGGGTGTTTTAGTTTTCATTTACAGGAAAGGTTGAGCAATTATGGCACGGAAAATGGTAACGATAGACGGGAACACGGCGGCGGCGCACGTGGCGCATGCTACGAATGAAGTGATAGCGATATACCCGATTACGCCGAGCTCGCCGATGGGTGAGATAGCGGACGACAAGACGGCGAAGGGGAAGGTGAACATCTGGGGGACGGTGCCGTCGGTAACAGAGATGCAGTCGGAAGGCGGGGCGGCGGGGGCGGTGCACGGCGCGCTGATAACAGGCGCGTTATCGACGACGTTCACGGCGTCGCAGGGGCTGCTGCTGATGATTCCGAATATGTACAAGATAGCAGGTGAGCTGCTGCCGACGGTGTTTCACGTTTCGGCCAGGTCTCTGGCGGTGCACGCACTGTCGATATTCGGCGACCACTCTGACGTGATGGCGTGCAGACAGACCGGCTGGGGGATGCTGTGCTCGTCGAACGTGCAGGAGGTAATGGATTTTGCATTGATAGCACAGCGGGCCACACTCGCTTCCCGTGTGCCATTTTTGCATTTCTTCGACGGCTTCAGGACAAGCCATGAGATACAGAAGGTGGAAGAGCTGACGTTTGACGATATGCGTGCGATGATTGACGATGAGCTTGTGGCGGCTGTGCGGGCGAGGGCGCTTACGCCCGACAGGCCGATGATTGGGGGAACGGCACAGAACCCGGACGTGTATTTCCAGGGCAGGGAGGTGTGTAACAAGTTTTATACGGCCGTGCCGGGGATTGTGCAGGATGCGATGGACAAGTTCGCCAAGTTAGCAGGGCGGCAATATCACTTGTTTGATTATGTCGGTGCGGCGGATGCGGAAAAGGTAATAGTGATAATGGGTTCGGGCGCCGACACGGTGCACGAGACGGTCGAGCACCTTAACTCGAAGGGACAAAAGGTCGGGGTGCTGAAGGTTCGGCTGTACAGGCCGTTCGACGGCGCGGCATTTGTTAGAGCACTGCCCAAGACCGTGAAGAAAATCGCGGTATTGGACAGGACGAAGGAGCCGGGGGCTTTGGGAGAGCCGTTGTATATGGACGTGCGGACGGCGATTGGCGAGCAAATGGCGAAGAAGCAGTCGCCATTTGCGAGTTATCCGGTAATTGCGGGGGGCAGGTACGGGCTTGGGTCGAAGGAGTTTACGCCCGCGATGGCAAAGGCGGCTTTTGATAATCTGGATTCCAAAGAGCCGAAAAGTGGTTTCACCGTGGGAATCATTGACGATGTGGCGAAGACCAGCTTGGACGTGGACGAGTCGTTTGTCCTGCCTGGCGAAGGGCTTTACACGGCGATGTTTTACGGATTAGGCGCGGATGGGACGGTAGGCGCCAACCACAACTCCATACAGATTATCGGTTCTCTGACGGACAATAACGCCCAGGGATATTTTGTCTATGATTCGAAGAAAGCGGGCGCGATTACGATATCGCATCTGCGCTTCGGCAAGAAGCCGATACGAAGGCCATACCTGATTGCCAGGGCGGATTTTGTTGCCTGTCACAATCCGAGCTTCCTGGAGAAATACGATATGCTTTCGTCTGCGAAGGAGGGGGCGACGTTCCTGATGACGAGTATGTATGGGCCTGACAAGGTCTGGGATACGCTGCCGCAGGAGGTGCAGAAGCAGATAATCGACAAGAAGATAAAGTTCTACGTTATTGATGCGATTTCGCTTGCGCAGGAGATTGGTTTAGGCGCGAGAATCAACACGATTATGCAGGTGGCGTTCTTCAAGATAAGCAACATCATCCCGCTGGATAAGGCGATTAAAGCGATAAAGGACGCGATACAGAAGAGCTACGGCAAGAAGGGCGAGAAGATTGTTGCGATGAACAACGCCGCGGTTGACGGCGCCTTAGCCAGGGTCAACGAAGTCAAAGTGCCCGGGAACGTAACGAGCAAGACGAAGATGCCGCCTGTGGTGCCTGCTGATGCGCCTGAGTTTGTGAAGGACGTGACGGCGGAGATTATGGCGCTGCGCGGGGACAAGATCCCCACGAGCAAGCTGCCAGTGGACGGAAAGTTCCCGAGCGGGACGACCCAGTACGAGAAGCGCAATATCGCGGTGAACATACCGGCGTGGCTGCCGGAGGTTTGCATCCAGTGCGGTACCTGCTCGATTGTCTGTCCGCACGGGACGATACGCATCAAGGCATACGACGGGAAGCACCTGGCGAAGGCCCCGGCGACCTTCAAGAACGCGGAGGCCAAAGGCAAGGAGTTTGCGGGGATGAAGTTCAGCGTGCAGGTAGCGCCGGAAGATTGCACGGGATGCGGCGTGTGCGTGCAGATGTGCCCGGCACAGGAAAAAGACGCCAACAAACAACCCACCGGCCGTAAGGCAATAAATATGACATTGCAGGAACCGCTGCGGGCACAGGAGCGAGAGAACTATAAGTTTTTCTTGTCGATACCGAATACCGACCCGGCCAAGTTCAAATTAGCGAGTGTCAAGGGCAGCCAGCTTGTGCCGCCTTTGTTTGAGTATTCAGGCGCCTGTGCGGGTTGCGGCGAGACGCCATACGTCAAGTTGCTGACGCAACTATTCGGCGACAGGGCGATGATAGGCAACGCGACCGGCTGCTCGTCGATTTACGGGGGCAACCTGCCGACCACGCCCTACACGAAGAGAGAAGACGGTCGCGGGCCGATATGGTGCAACAGTTTGTTCGAAGATAACGCCGAGTTTGCGATGGGTATGCGCCTGACGGTTGACAGGTTT
>CAYGVZ010000128.1:0-8248 GCA_964353475.1 uncultured Pirellulales bacterium
CGTATCGACACAATAGTGAACCGCCAGCAACTGAAAAAGGTCCAGTTCGGCGTCCAGATAGTCGCTCTGCGGACGCCCCAGGTCGTGGTTTACAGCCGCAACGCCGATGTTCCTATGACGCCGGCATCCAATATGAAGATTATCACCACCGCGGCGGCGATTAAGTATCTCGGCCCCGACTTCGAATATCAAACGAGGGTGGGGCTTATCGGCGACACCCTGGTTATTATTGGCGGCGGCGACCCTTTGTCAGGGGACAAGGCGACGGATGAGAAAAAGGGCCGACAGCCGGGCTGGCTGCCGGCCGATATCGTACAGGCGCTCAAAGACAAAAATGTCCCGGCCATTAAGGATATTATCATAGACAGCAGCGTCTTCGACGACCAGCGGACGCACCCGAGCTGGCCCGCCGCCGAGCTGAACAAGTGGTATGCCTGTGAGGTTGCCGGCCTTAACTACAACGGTAACTGCGTCAGTATCACCGCCGAGACGGTTGCAGGGCAGGTGCAACTGGCTGTGGAGCCCGCCACAAAGTACGTTGAGATTGTCAATCAGTGCAGACCCGCCTCGAGCGGGCCTGATACCGTGTGGGGCTCGCGGCCATCCGGCTCAAACACCATAACCGTCCTCGGTAAATGCCACAAGCAGTGTGAGCCGGTCCGCGTTGCCATTGAGCGACCGCCAGCGTTCTTCGGCTTTCTTCTTGCAGAAGAACTGTCTCGCGGCGGCATTACGGTTCAGGGCCGGTTCGTCGAGAAAAGCTTGGATACCCTTGACCAGTTCAAGGAGCTGAAGAATTACAGGACAGGGCTGTGGGACGTCCTTGAACGATGCAACAAGGACAGTTTCGGCCTTGCAGCCGAGGCCCTGGTTAAGACAATTGCAGCTCACCCGGAACTTGGCGGCAAGAACGGCTCGTGGGCGGCGGGGCGAGAGGTCATCGTACAGTACCTCCAGCAGCTTGGTATTCCCGCCGAGCAGTTCCGAATCGACGATGGCAGCGGCCTGAGCAAAGAGAACAAACTCAGCGCAAACGCCATAACGAGGGTTCTGCTCGATGTTTTTTCCGGGCCGCAGGCAGCCAGATACAAGGCCACACTGGCGGTAGGGGGAATAGACGGCACCGCCGGCAGGTACTTTAAAGACGCCAAATACAGAGGCAGGGTGTTTGGGAAAACCGGCTACATCGACGGCGTGAAATCGTTCTCAGGCATTTGTTGTGCACCTGACGGCGACTACATATTCTCAATCCTGACCAACAATGCCAACGGGAACACAAGAGACGCCATTAACGAGATAGTAACGGCCATTATAGACGAGGGCACACTGGCATCACGTCACTGACGCCTGATGTAAACAATCAAGCCGTCCGCCTGTTTTTTTTTCTGCCAGCTATCCTCGTCAAAACCGCTTTGGTCCCAAATGCCTCCTACAAGCTCGAACAGCGGTTCCTCGATGTATTGCTGCTCTCTGAAGATAGCAATTGCCGAGGCCGGACGCTGTCGGTAAAGTTCAGCCACGCTGTCAGGACTCGCGAGCATCGCAAGGCGACGCTCGTCAGGCGTAAGGCCTGCCGCAATCCCATAACTTAATGGTGCGGACGCAAGCTCGAGATATATCTGGCAGCCGCCCTCCAGCGCATAGAGCGGATATGGCGTCAGCACCAACCTCGGGTCGGGCGTCTGTCTGAAAGTATCCTGGGCCTGGGTATGCACGGCTATGCCCGTCCACTTCTGGAGGTCCGGCAACAACCGTACCCTGGCAAGTGCATCCGGCGTGGAGACCACAGATACTATCGTGCACGCAGCCACAACCGCACAGGCAAGACGGAACTGTCGTGCCTCGTGGATACCTGCACTCAACTGTCTCAGATGCCGCAACGGATATGCAAAACTGATTATCAGAAACGGCACTATTACGCCCAGGTGCTGCGGAAATACCTCGAGCGGGCTGGCCATCATCACAATCAGCGGCGCCAGCAACAAAACCGGCAGCAACTCTGTGCCCAGATGCACATCGTGTATCCTCCTCCGGTTGCAGACTATCGAGATATACAGATACAGCCCGACCAGAACAAGCACGACCCCGCCCGGCACCGTCAGTGACACGAGCACGAGTTCCACCTTGCCGAAGGCCGCTCCGACTACCTTGAGCAACTCCTTGTAGGCGTGGGCAAACTGAAACTGGTCTATGTAAAATGCCTTTGGGGCATGGGCGATGACCCATATTGCCGGGATGGCGGTCAGAACGGCTGCGCCGACAAAGACACCCGCTGTTCTTAAGCACTCTTTGTGGTTGCGCCGGCACTTGACAGTTATAAATATCAGGAACAGTATTTCGATCCAAACAGCCGATAAACGCGCCAGAGTCGCCGCTGTCAGCAGTATCGCGACAGCCGCTATCTGAGGTAACGTGGGAGATATCCCCGGCCGGCCATTAATTACCACCAGCAAGGCCAGTGCCGTGCAGCACATAACAAGGTTCTGTGTGGATGAAAGCCCCATCGTTGCCAACCACACCGGGCTGAACACAAGCAGCGCGCCCGCCGCAGCCCCAAGCAGCATACCCTCAAGCCGATGTTTGTCGAACACGCGGACGAATACCGCTATAACGCACACAAGAACAACTACATCGCACAGACCTGTCACTATCCGTGCAGTCAGGAGATAGTGGCCGCTGCCGGCAACCCTCAACACCAGTCCCAGCAGCAGCGGATAGTATGGTGCCTGCAGGTATGCAAAGTCACGGTACAGGACCTTACCCTGTGATACCAGAACCGCGGCGGTAACAAACATCTGCTCGTCATAGGACATCGAGCGTGTCATAGCGACTGCGAAGGTCGCTGCGCAGAGGACAAGAACAGTCGCAATAAACAACAGAAAAACCGCCCATCTCGGCGGCAGAATTATGCTGCTGAGTTTCGATTGTAGCCCTGTCATCCCATCAACGAGCAGCAATAGGTAAGCCCGGCTGCCTCCCGCTGCAAATAAGTGGCTCAAGCGACAGTATTATTGTTTCTATTTTGTTCCTTCGGGTCCTCTCAACTGTAAATCGCACGTTATTCAAAACGGCATCGTCCCCCGGCTGCGGCGATTTGCCGAGCAGAGTCGTTACAAGACCCGCAAGAGTGGATACTCGCAGTTCCGCAGGTCTGATTCCAAATACGTCCGCCCAGTCGCACACGGCAATGTCGCCACGCAGCCGATACCGCAACGGTCCTACCGACTCAATCAAGCCCAGCTCCTTTCCCGGCCTTTTGCAGGCCATCCAACCCTACACACATACGAATGAAGATTATATCGCTCATCAACGCGGCTTGGGCAACACTATCCTGAACGTGGTTCCGCTGCCCGGTTCTGATTCTACTACAATAGAGCCATTGTGGGCATCTATTATTCTCTTTGCCAGGGCCAGGCCCAGCCCATACCCCGATTGCCCGCCTTCGTCCCCATTCGACCTTCTGGTGAAGAACATCTCGAAGATATTTTTCATATCGTCGGCGTTTATGCCGCTTCCAGTGTCGCTGACTATGATTGTAACAGCATCCGGCGACTGCTCCGTGCTGATAGTCAAGACCCCGCCTCTGCCGAGCATCGCCTGCCGGGCGTTTAGTATCAGATTCATCATTACCTGCTGCAACTGCACCGGCGCCGCCCACACTCTAAATGAGGAATCCATCTCGATTCGCACGACTATACCATCTTTGGAAAAATCCCTGCACAGGCAATCAAAGACGCCCTGAACCAGCGGCAGCAGGGGGGTAGTCACTTTATCGACGCCTTTGGCGACTGCTATTGCCAGGATACCTTCCATCACCTTTGCCGCCTGCCGGCAATTTGCCGCCGTTTTATTCAGGGCCTTTTCAGTAAGTCCCCGGTCGCCGGGATTTGCTACTGCCATGTTCGCATAGTTGATAAGCGGCGTCAGCAGGTTGTTCAGCTCGTGGGCAATCATTGCCGCGGCTGAGCCGAGATTCGCCAGTTCTTCAAGCCCGGCTGCCTGCTCCTGCAGCGACCTGAGCTGTGCCTGCTGCTCGGCCAACTGCCTGTGAACGCTGGTGCGTTTCTCAATTACCCTTGTCAATCAACTGCTCCTCATATAAAATTGCCCAAGCATTGACTCATAAGTATGTATCGACACGCAAAACGTTTTTACTTAAACGCCCCTGGCGCCTGTCACCATTGGCACTTTACATAGCTCGTCGCTCGATTATGAACGACCAGAGAATACTCGAAGACCTGTTAGCCATTCTCGAAGGCAACGGCGTTGTTGTGCGCCACGAACCGCTTGGCGGCGGGGCAGGGGGGTTGTGCTCCGTCAAAGGCGAAAAGCTTTTCTTTGTCGATACCCAATCCACAGCGGCGGAATCAGCCGCCCTCGCTGCTGAAGCTGTTGCCTCGGTCGTTGACATCGAAACGATATATCTGCGTCCCGAGATACGCGAATTCATCGAATCCCGGTATTCACAATGACCTCGTAGGCGGATGTGGCAGAGCAATAAAAAATGCTAATCTCTCCAAATAATACGGATAACAGGGCAGATCGTACCCAGCGCAACAGGCGTTGAACAGCGATGAAAATCCAGCGCCAATAGACCGCGGCGGCATGCCCAAAACGGTTAATGCCTGAAGTGGCGTTTGCCGGTGAAGACCATAGCGATGCCGTGTTTGTCGGCGGCGGCGATTACCTCGTCGTCTTTTTTGGAGCCGCCGGGCTGAACTATAGCGGCGATTCCGGCGGCGGCGGCGTTCTCAACGTTATCGGCAAACGGGAAGAAAGCGTCGGAGGCCATAACCGCCCCCTTCGCCTGGTCGCCCGCGTGCCTGACCGCAATCCGGCCCGACTCGACCCGGTTCATTTGGCCCGCGCCGACGGCCAACATCCGCTTGTTTTTGGCAAGGACGATGGTGTTGCTCTTGGCGTGTTTGGCGACCAGCCACGCTATGCGCAAATCCGCTAATTGTTCGGGGGTGGGTTTGGCCTTTGTGGGATAGACGAGTGCATCCGCTTCCCAGCCGACGAGGTCTCGCTGCTGCACGAGCAGCCCTCCCACTATGCAACGGATGTCATATTCGCCGCTGTTGATTTTAGATTTGTCGATTGGGCCCGTCTCAACTAAGCGAACTCTGATGCCCCAGCTCTTGAGCGTGCGGATTATCTCGACCGCCTCTTTGTCGAACTGCGGCGCGATTATCACTTCCGCAAAAAAGCCGCTGGCGCCAAGCGCCTTGCCGAATTTGCTGTATGATTCCATTATCGTCTGGGCAAGCTCGACGTTCACTTTTCGGTTCACCGCGACGATGCCGCCGAACGCGCTAACTACGTCGCCCTCGTATGCCTTGCGATACGCGACGCAGATGTCATCGTCAATCGCGCAGCCGCAGGGGTTCAAGTGCTTGACCACGACCGCCGCCGGCTCGTCGAACTCTTTGACAAGCTCAAACGCAGCATTGGCGTCCAAAAGATTATTGAAGCTGATGGCTGTGTCACCCTCCATGATTTTAGCAGCCCCGACGCAGACCTCGCCGCTCGCGGGCAGTTTGTAGAACGCGGCGTTCTGGTGCGGATTTTCGCCGTATCGCAGGGACTTCTCGCGCACGGCTGCTATTGTTACTCTCGCTGGGAAATCCTGCCCTGCCTTTGCGTTAAGGTATCCTGCGATTGCCGAGTCGTATGATGCCGTCAGCGCATAAGCCGCCCGTGCAAGTTCGCCCCGCAGCTCATCGCCGATACAGCCGCCCCTCTTTTTCATTTCCTCGGTAACTTTTGAGTATTGGCCGGCGTTTGTTATAACGGCGACAAACTTATGGTTTTTGGCAGCCGAGCGAATCATACTTGGGCCGCCTATGTCTATGTTCTCAATCGCTTCTTCAAACTTGCAGCCCGGCCTGGCAACCGTCTGTTCAAACGGGTAGAGATTGACGCACACCAGGTCTATCGGCTCAATCGCGTGCTCTTTCATCGCGGCTTTGTGCTCGGCCTTGTCGCGCAGGGCCAGCAGGCCCCCGTGAATCTTGGGATGCAGCGTCTTGACCCGGCCATCCATCATTTCAGGAAAGCCCGTCACCGATTCGATGGGCACAACGTCAATCTCCGCCTCAGCAAGTGCCCTGGCGGTTCCGCCCGTGCTGATAATTTTCACGCCCATATCTTTCAGATTGCCGGCAAATTCAACAACGCCCGTCTTGTCAGAGACGCTTATTAATGCTGTCTTGATTTTTACGTCCATTGGCCTTTCCTCTTGTTCAGATGACAGTGTACCACCACAGCCGGTAAGTGCGGTCTGCTGTTTTCTTGTCCGCGTCGCCAGCCGGGGCAATTACTCAATGGGCTCCAGGCACGCAAGCCGGCCGGTCTTATCCCCGATATAAATCTTCGAGTCCGCCGAGTTGCTCGCGTACTTGAGCTCACCGGCAAACTCGACCCTGCGCACCTGTTTCTGTTTGGCGTTGTCCATCACCACAATCACACCGCCCGCAGCAAGGACGTATGCCCTGTCGCCCGACTCAGCAAGCAACCCGACGCCATCCGCCAGATGCCACAGCAGCTTGCCGTTTTCCTTGTCGATCGCATCCAAGCCCTTTCCGTCTGCTCGCTGGTAGGCGGCGATTTTGCCTACCTGCGGCGGCTCGCTGAGAACGGCGGCGCATTGATATTTCCATACCAGTTTACCGGTGAGAATATCGAGACGATACAAATTCGTGTCGTTGCCCGCCACAAAAAGGGAGTTGGCGTCTCTGACCACGGCAGCGGCTATCCTGCCCGCCGCATCAAACTGCCAGAGCTTTGTGGGACTATCCGGCTTGATACATATCACGTTGCCGGCGGCGGTCGTGAATATCGCCGCGTCCTCGTCGGCAAAAACAGAGGTTATGGCGGAGTCGTTTTCCGCCGCTGCCTCAAACATCTGCACCTTGTTGTCCGCGAGCAGGACGTGAAGCCGCTTGTCGGTCGCCCCGATGTAGAAATGGTCGTTGTTGCGCGCGGCGGGACAACTGGCCGCAAAGTCAAGTCGAGTAGTGCTGCGCCTTGTGCCGAGTTCTGCGCTGATTTCGAGCAGTTCGCCGCCCACCACACATACAAGACCATCGGAATGAAGGACAAAGTCGCTGACCGGCAGGCCGACCGGCGCAATGGAACTGCTGAACCTGACGGCCCCGCTGTCCCTTGCTATGCACACAAGATAATTCCTGCTCGACAGGCCATAGAGGCCGTTACCGAGGATGAACAATCGCTCCAATCGCTCGCCATCGCCAAGCGGCAGATTGAACTGCCAAACGATTTTCAGCTCATTTTTGGCTGCGTGTTCGCGTGCTACCAGCCATCGCTGGTCGTCAGCAGCGTCGCAGAACCCGGCCGCGAGGCACAAAAGGGCCGCACATACACCCGCTGTCCGTCCAACCATCTTTGCCATATCCATCACCCTTCAAACAAAACCTTTCTGCTATCCCCTGTATTCTCAACCTGCCCTCACGGCATCTCAACATAGTCCGCCAAATCCGCCCGATGCCGGCTCTCGAATTTCTGCATTTGCTCGATTCGCTCGATGTCGTCCTGGATTCGGTTGGCCAGCTTAAAAATATAGGGTTTGCCGGCCAGGCGGTTGCGCAGGTCATCGAGCATTGGTTCCCAACTGCCGCCGTACAATTGTTTTTTGAGTACGACCAGCATACGGTACTCTTCGCTGAGCGTCTTAACGTAGTCGCGTACAGCTTCTTCCGCCGCCGCCTTAGCGCCCTTGCCTTTTCCCAGTCCGTTAGCCATTTCCCTGCCAATCCTCTCGCCGCAAAAGTCCCCTCTTTGACGCTACGGCCTGCAAATCTCAGCCGATGCGTACCATCTTGTGCATCCTAACCGCCCCAGCCCGAAATTGCAACATTTTTCCATCGCGGTCGCCGCACCGCCGGCGGAATCAGAACTTATAAATGAACGACGTTTGCGCGCGGATGGCATCGGCGTCGCTCTCACCGATGCAGTCCGTTTGGCCGTTCACCTGGCCTATAAGCCCGCTCAGTACGACCACCAACACACCGGCTGTTATCATTGACCGTCTCATTATCCTGTACTTCTTTCCGAATCAATCTCATATCCATAAATTACTGCTGCGGCCTTGCCCGCCCCAAGGTATGCACCATCCGCAATGTCGATCTCTCCCGGTCGTCACGGCGATGGAAATTAAACGCGGCTGGCAGGACTCGAACCTGCAACCTTTGGTTCCGTAGACCAAAGCTCTATCCAATTGAGCTAC
>CAYGVZ010000129.1:0-8232 GCA_964353475.1 uncultured Pirellulales bacterium
GGCGACGGCCAATAGAATCAATGCGTTGATTGGATTGCCCGATGGTGTAATGGTAGCACAACTGACTCTGGATCAGTTTGTCTAGGTTCGAATCCTAGTACCCCAGTGGTTCGACGCGGCAGATGGCTGCTAAGCCATCTGCCGCGTCGAACCATCCCGAGCAAGTGAGCCTGAAGGACGAACGCGTCGAGGGATAAAGATGTGGTATGTATATATTTTGGAATGCCGGAATAAAACCCTCTACACAGGCGTAACCAATAACGTAGAACGCCGATTCAGGAGACCACCAGGCAGGCAACGGCGGGCATTACACCAGCTACAACAAGCCCAGGAGGGTCTTGTATACGGAGGCATTCAAAGATAGACCAGATGCTGAAAACCGGGAGCAGCAAATCAAAAGATGGAGCAGGTCCAAAAAATTAGCATTAATAAAAGGCGACCGGGCAAAATTGGTAAATTTGAGCAAGTCGAGAGATTGACAAACAGCCGGGATAGGCACTCCCTCAAAGCGTTTCGCCTGCCGGAAAAATGAATGTCCCCAACCCCCTCTGCCCTTTCCACGTCAAAAACGCGGCTGTCTGCAATCTCGCCCGGCCGGGGCGGCCGACAGGCGCGCTTGACGAGAGGCGTCATCGGCGGTATCCTCTAATCATCCTGCGTTGATGAGTTTCACCTTCGGCGGTCGTGGAACGGTTGTCCCATACCTTTTATCGAAAGGAATTAACTATGCAGAACAGAGCCAATCGCCAAAGCAGAAGCGTTTCCCGCAGGGATTTCCTGAAGACCTCGACGGCCGCCGGGCTGGCGGCGGTTCTGGCGGGTGCGCCGCGAATCTACGCCGCGGGGTCAGATACAATTAAGGTCGCCCTTATCGGATGCGGCAGCAGAGGGGCGGGAGCAGCGAGCAACTGCCTGCTCTCATCTGATAACGTCGAACTTGTCGCTATGGCCGATATGTTCAAAGACCGCATCAATCGGGCTATGGGCTTCCTGAAAGAAGGTACCGAGGGTATCGACAAGGTTCCGCCGGAGAAAATAAAGGTCACACCCGAAAAGTGCTTCACCGGCTTTGACGCACAACAGAAGGTTATGGCCTGCGACGATGTCAACCTCGTTATACTCACCACGCCGCCGCACTTTCGACCTATGCAGCTTAAAGCGGCGGTCGAGACGGGCAAGAACGTCTTTATGGAAAAACCCGTCGCTGTTGACCCCGTCGGCATCCGTTCCGTCATTGCCTCCTCTGAGCTTGCACAACAGAAAAATCTGGCAATCGTAGCGGGCACCCAGCGCAGGCACCAGGCGCATTACCTCGAATTTATGAAACGCATCCACGCGGGCGACATCGGCGATATCGTCGCCGCTCAGTGCTACTGGATGCAGGGATGTGTTCGCAGGTGGGGTTTCTTCAATCCGCGAATGCCCGAGTGGTCGGATATGGAGTGGCAGTTGCGCAACTGGTACTTCTTCACGTGGCTGTCTGGCGACCACATCGTCGAGCAGCACGTCCACAATATCGACGTCATCAACTGGGCCATCGGCGCCCATCCCGCCAAGTGTATCGGCATTGGCGGCAGACAAGTCCGTATCGAGCCGGAGTTTGGGAATATCTACGACCACTTCGCAGTCGAATACGAATATCCCAACGGCGCACGCCTGCTTAGTATGGCTCGCCAAATAGACGGCTGCTCCGACAGGGTCTCTGAAAATGTTGTGGGCACGAAGGGCATCGCTTTTATGCACGGCTCAGGCGGCAAGATAACCGGTTCCGCGCCCTGGAAACCCACCCAAGAAAGTCCCAACCCATACGTTGTGGAGCACGCCGACCTCATTAAGAGCATCCGCGAAGGCAAGCCCCTCAACGAAGGCAGGCAGGTGGCTGAAAGCACCCTCACTGCCATTATGGGCCGAATGAGCGCATACACCGGCAGAGAACTCACCTGGGACTGGGTGATGAACGCCTCGAAACTCGATTTGACGCCGGCTAAGTATGAGCTTGGCGATCTGCCCGTCGAGCCGCCCGCTATGCCCGGCAAGACAAAACTAATCTGAACTTCCCTGAATTGAAAGGTACTGTTATGAAGCGCAACATACTAATCGCGGCGGCGATTGCGGCAGTGACGCTGGCGGCGATTGCAGCCGACACGCAGCAGCCGACCGTCGTCAAGAAAAAGGCAGCCCTGTTCAACGGAAAAGACCTCGCCGGCTGGACTATGGTCCTTGCCGACCCCAACCAGGACCCTAAGAAGGTGTGGTCGGTGAAGGACGGCGTCCTCCGCTGCGAAGGTGTCCCCAACGGATATATCCGAACCAATACCGATTACGCCGAGTATGTTCTGCACGTTGAATGGCGCTGGGCCGACAAGCCCACCAACAGCGGCGTCCTGCTGCACGTCCAGCCGCCCGACAAGGTCTGGCCTAAGTGCATTGAGTCCCAACTGATGGCGGAAAACGCCGGCGACATAGTGCTAATCAACGGTTCTGAAATAAAGGGCCATCCCTTCGCCGGAAAGCAGTTTGAGGTTATCAAGAAACTCAAGGACAGCAGCGAAAAGAACGCCGGTGAGTGGAACAGCTACGATATTATCTGCAAGGATGATTGCATAGTCACCATAGTCAACGGCGTAATCCAGAATGTTGCCACAGGGGCGAAACCAACATCCGGCAGAATCGCCCTGCAAAGCGAGGGCTCGCCCATAGAATTCCGCAATATCTATCTTGAGCCGGTCGAAAATGTCGGTAAAGTTCAGTGAAATAGAAGATATCCTTTCGGACCTGCGTAAGGGCAAAATGATTGTCCTCGTAGATGACGAAGACCGCGAGAACGAAGGAGACCTTGTCTGCGCCGCGCAGATGGTTACGCCTGAGGTTATCAACTTTATGGCCAGGTTCGGCCGGGGGTTGATTTGTCTGCCGCTCCCCGCTGAGAAATGCGACGCCCTCGCGCTCCATCCTCAGGCGGTTGATAATACGGCGAGATTTCAGACCGCTTTCACGGTCAGTATCGACGCCGCCGAAGGCATAGCCACCGGAATCAGCGCCGCCGACCGTGCACATACAATCAAGGTCGTTATTGCCGATAACGCCAGACCACGAGACCTCGCGCGTCCGGGCCACGTCTTTCCTCTTCGCGCGCGTGCCGGCGGCGTCCTCGTCCGCGCCGGGCAGACCGAGGGCGCAATTGACCTGATGCAGTTCGCTGGTCTCAAACCGGCCGCCGTGATATGCGAGATTATGAACGAAGACGGCTCAATGGCCCGCGTGCCGCAACTGCTGGAGTTCTGCGAAAGGCACGGCCTCAAAATCATCTCAATTGCAAAACTCATCGAGTACCGCCTCCAGCGTGAAAGCCAGATTAAACGCGTTGAATCCGTCCATCTTCCCACCGACTACGGCGACTTCAAACTCATCGGCTATGAAAGCGTCACCTCCGCCGAGCCGCACCTGGCCCTGTGCAAGGGCGCAGTCGGCGACCTCGATGCAAACGGCAAAGTTATAGAGCACGATGAGCCGGTACTCGTCCGCGTCCATTCCGAATGTATGACGGGCGATTTGTTCCGTTCCCAGCGATGCGAGTGCGGCTACCAGCTTGTCACCGCTATGCAGATGATAGAAAAAGAAGGCAAAGGCGCCCTTGTATATCTGCGGCAGGAAGGTCGCGGCATCGGTCTGAAAAACAAACTCCGCGCCTACAAGCTCCAGGAGCAGGGCCTCGACACCGTCGATGCCAACATCAAGCTGGGCCTGCGGGCCGACAGACGCGATTACGGAATCGGTGCCCAGATACTGCGAGACCTGGGTCTAAAGAAAATCCGCATCCTCACGAACAACCCGAAGAAAATCGCCCGACTCGAGGTCTATGGCATCAGAATCGTCGAGCAAATCCCCCTTCGCGCCAAGCCCACTGAGCACAACGTTGACTATCTGCGAACAAAAAAGCACCGACTCGGCCATTTGCTGGACGACGATTTGTAAGAAACCCGCGTTCAACCGTTCTTTAAGGGAAATCGAAATGAGAAGGACGTTATTGGCTTTGGTTATCGTGTTGAATTCGGTGAGCATGTCGCTTGCCGCACAAAGCAAACAGCAATCCATCGACAAGCGTGTCGATGCCCTTATGAGGAAGATGACCACCGAAGAGAAACTGGGGCAGTTGAATCAGCTTGCCTGGGACGCCGCCAAAGGCAGGGGGCTTAACGCCGAGGCAGCGGTTATGGAGGAAATAAAGAAGGGCAGAATCGGCTCATTTCTCAACATTGACGGCGCCGCCGAAACAAGGCGGCTTCAGGAGATAACTGTCGAGCAGTCGCGGCTGGGTATCCCGCTGATTTTCGGTCTCGATGTTATCCACGGCTACAAGACAATCTTCCCGGTGCCGCTGGCCGAGGCCGCCTCGTGGGACCTTGTGGCGATTGAAAAGTCGGCTCGCGTTGCCGCCATCGAGGCGTCCGCCGCCGGCATACACTGGACGTTTGCCCCTATGGTCGATATCGCAAGAGACCCGCGATGGGGACGCATTATGGAAGGGGCCGGCGAAGACCCGTACCTCGGTGCGCTTATCGCCGCTGCGCGTGTTCGCGGTTTCCAGGGCGATGACCTGGCCAAAAACGACACCATTCTTGCCTGCGCGAAGCACTATGCCGCGTATGGTGCCGCCGAGGCGGGACGCGAATACAACACAGCCGATATGTCCCTCCAGCGCCTCTGGGAGGTCTATCTGCCTCCTTTCAAAGCCGCCGTCGATGCGGGAGTCGGCTCTGTTATGCTCGGCTTCAACGAGCTTAACGGCACCCCTGCCAGCGCAAATGAATACCTCGTCAACGACATCCTCAAGGGTAAATGGGGTTTTGCAGGTTTTACCGTCTCCGACTATGGCTCGTTTGCCGAACTGACCAACCACGGGTACGCCGCTGACCGTCCCCGGGCCGCGATGCTTGCTTTCAACGCCGGCGGCGATATGGATATGCACTCGAAAGTCCTGCTCAACTATGTGGGGGAACTGATTAAGCAGAAGCGCGTCTCGCAAAGGCGTCTCGACGACGCGGCGAGAAGAATCCTACGGGCGAAATTTGCGCTTGGCCTTTTCGATAACCCTTACCAGTACTGTAACGCTAATCGCGAGAAACAAATGATGCTGCACCCGGACCACATCAGGGCCGCGCGCGACGTTGCGAGAAAGTCGATAGTTCTGCTCAAGAATGATGGTGATATCCTGCCCCTTGACAAGGACGTCAAGACACTTGCCGTCATCGGACATCTTGCGGACAGCAAGGTCGATATGCTGGGTAACTGGGCTGCCCAGGGCGACCGGAATGCGCCCGTTACGCTGCTGGCGGCCCTCCAACAGCGCCTGCCCGACGCAAATATTGTTTACGCCCCCGCTTACGAGCAATACGGCGTCTCAACGGACGACAAAATCGCCGAGGCGGTCGAGGCCGCCCGAAAGGCCGATGTCGTTATCCTCGCCGTCGGCGAAAACGGCAATATGAGCGGCGAATGTACCTCCCGCACCGAAATAGGCCTTCCACACGACCAGCCGAAACTCGCTGAGTCAATCGCTAAACTCAACAAGCCAACCGTCGTCGTCCTTTTCAACGGCCGGCCGCTGACCATCAAAGGACTCCACGACTCCTTCCCCGCCATCCTCGAAACCTGGCTTCTCGGCACCGAGGCGGGAAATGCAATCGCCGATTGTCTCTTTGGCGACTACAACCCGTCGGGAAAACTGCCTGTTACGTTTCCATTGGTTCTCGGCCAGGTCCCCATCTACTACGCCCAGAAAAATACAGGCAGACCTGCGCCCCCTGTCAATCCGCCCTGGGGTACCTCCAAATACTCCGATGTCCCCAACGACCCCCTGTATCCTTTCGGCTTCGGCCTGAGTTACACAACCTTTGAATATTCCGACATTGAACTATCCAAGAACAAAATCAAAATGAAAGAGCCGTTAGACGTCTCCGTCACCGTCACCAACACCGGCAAACGCGCCGGCCAGGAGACCGTCCAGTTGTATATCCGCGACCTCGTTGCCTCGGTTACACGACCCGTCAAAGAACTGCGGGCCTTCCGAAAGATATCGCTTGAACCCGGCCAGTCCCAAAAGGTCACATTTACGCTCGGCTGGCGCGACCTGGGTTTTTACGACCACAGTGGCAACCTCATAGTCGAGCCGGGCCAATTCAAGGTTCTTGTCGGCCCCAACAGCCGCGACCTCAAGGAGGCGTCTTTTTACCTCGAATGACAGATTGGCGGATATTTGCCCGGCGGATGATTCAACTAAAGCGGTTTCCTCGCCGAAATACCTGATATGAGAACGGCTGCTGCGAAAATATGCTTTGTGTGCCTGCTGCCGATTTACGCCGGCTGCAGCAGGGTATTGCCGCCGGTTGACCTGCCGATTATAGGACAGGACCCCGCTGCTGTCTCGGCGCGTTACGCACCGGCTAAAATCGACATTATGCCTCTGACGGAGCTGCTGCCGCCGGCAGCCGACAGCCGCGACTTCACCGTCAGTATCTATGTCAGTTTGCTGGACTCCTATGGATGCCAGATTAAAGCGCCCGGCACGTTCCGCTTGGAGCTTTATGAATTTGTCCAGCATACCAACGACTCTAAGGGCAAGCGGGTCGTGGTCTGGCCTGATTTGGACCTCACCGACCCCGCGGTCAACAATCGCTATTGGCGGGATTTCCTCCGTGCCTACCAGTTCAACCTCCCCGTGGCAGCCCTGACCGCCGACAGCTACGTAGTAGAAGTGACGTGCCTGTGTCCTTCCGGCAAACGCCTCTCTGCTGAAGCCACCATCCGCCGCACCCAATAACCCCCAAATCTGCTGTTGCCCCCGGCATACCTTCTTTATCTGGCCCAGCTTATGTTCGTCATACGCCAGCCCCCCGTGGCAAGACCCCCTGGGATGGCAGAGCTGGCCGGTTATCCTCACCCCGCCACAGGCAGGTCTGTGGCACGGGGTACGATTTCTGGGCACTTCCAAAAAGCCCAGAACAGAGTATTGTAATCCGGCCGCATTTCTGTTATAATAATTGAAAGAAGGAGTATGTGATGATAGGCAGGCACTTTTGTCGGGTCCGCTATGGCGGATTTGTTTTGGTGTTTACTTTTGCCTTGCCGGTCTTGGCGGGCATTTACCCGGACAGTCCATATCCTCCGGACACGCAGCAGTCGGTTTCCACCAGCGTAACCCTTACCTGGACCCCCTCCGACTACGTCGCCCCCTACGACCCTGCTAGGGGCGGCAACGGCCACCACGTCTTCATCCACACCGACCGCACCAAGATTGAGAACGCAAACGTAATGTCCGCCCTTGGCCCCACCTACGGCCATTTCCGTTCCGACGTTAATAACTGGTCGTCCACCGACTCCAACTTCGGGACTGGCGGCGAGCTGGAGAAGGACGCTGTATATTACTGGCGAATTATAGACGTCAATAAGGCCAATCCCTCCAGCCCATGGGTGAGCAACATCTGGTCCTTCACAACCCTCGGTGCAAAAGCCGGCAGTCCTGTCCCATCCGACTTTGCCCTCGGCGTCCCCTTGAATCAAACCCTCTCCTGGACGCCCGGTGTTCGAATCGCCTATAGCCCAAACGGCGGCCACGATATATATTTCGGCACCAACCGCATTGCGGTGGTTTCTGCCCTGCCCGGCAATCCACTTGGCGTTTATAAAGGTCGGCAGGATGCGAATCAGTATGTTCCCGGCACGCTGCCTCTGCAGACAAGGTACTATTGGCGAATTGACGAGGTGAACAATGCGTCGGGCACTGTCACAGGCGACCTTTGGACCTTCAGAACGAAAGGAGTAGCCGCCTCTGTCCCCACGCCGGCCCACAACGCTGTCATCGGCGAACTGGTTAACACCACCGTTGATGTTGCCCTCGGCTGGACAGGGGGCGCCTATGCAGCCGACACAAATGGCCACGATGTCTATTTTGGCACAAGCGAATCCAATGTTGGAAATGCCACCCCAAGCACTCCACTCGGCGCGTATAAAGGCAGACAGAGCGCTTTATCATACCAGCTCGCAGCCCTGCCCCTTGATGTCAGCTATTATTGGCGAATAGACGAGGTTAACGGCCCAACTATCTGGACAGGACCTGTCTGGAAATTCTCCACCAACTCGGGCGCCGCGACGAATCCATATCCGGCGGATGGCGCGGGCGCCGCAAGCACTGAGCCGATTCTCACCTGGACGCCCGGCTACGCGGCCTCCTCG
>CAYGVZ010000130.1:0-8125 GCA_964353475.1 uncultured Pirellulales bacterium
GAGTTCACTGTCAGTTATATTGATGTTATTTACCTCGACGTTGCGATAGACAACATCACCGATGGATGAACCCAGGACGTTTGAATCCCATAGGGGGCTGCCGTCAATAAGGATGACTGCGCTGAACTTGGCGGGGTCCCAGAGATAGGCCGAATGTGTGCCGGTTAATTTCAAGTCGAAGATGATTTTGTTGACGTCGGCGAGATAAACCTGCTGCGATACTGTTGCGGCAAGACCGGGCGTGAAACTTGCATTTGCTTTTGAGTAAAGCGTCAAGGAGTTAGAGTCGGAGGCCGGGTGAGTTGCCCAGGTGGGTTTAACCCAGCCGCCGAACTTGGCGGTCGGGATATTAGTGTCGCACCAGTTCCGCGGCGGCGAGGCGGTTATGTCGGCAATCTGGCCATCCGCCTCGAATGAGCCGTTCTTGATGATACCGACGCCGCCCTGCGTCCGGCTGACACACATTGAGAGCATAACAATCACCACAAAAAATACTTTTCGTTTCATCACCCTGTCTCCACAGATTACTCGCCGCCAAAATTGAAAATATCGTCCGGCGTACCATACTCCCCGTCAAACCCGGCAGACATAAGGATATAAGAGTCCGCCCTATAGGGTTGCCAGTCGTTGCCCGGTACCTTCAGGTTGCGGGTCTTGAAATAAAAAAGATGAGCGCCTGGAGCAGGAGGAGGATTAATCGCACCAAGTGAACTCAGCCCGCCGGAGGCCATTGGGTGAACGAATATCCTGGAAGCATCCCAGGGCAGCGGAAGGTCAACCAATCCCTGGTTGTCCAGCCGATTGTATATGTTTTCATACAGGCTAGGGCGCACGAGGGGGTTGTCACCAACATCCCACTTATGGTTGCTGTTGTTGGTGTTTGCCTTGTAGTAAAGGATGGGCATACCGATTTTCTTGCCGGTCCGAATACTAATAACTCGATTGTAAACGTCGCAAAGCACAACACTGCTTTGTAGAAACTTCCCCCGCGGGGCAATCCCATCGGCCAAGTGGGCCGCAGAGTAAATTTCGTTGACTTCCGCCGCGTTGGCGTTTTCGAGCTGGAGATACAGCCGGCGCGACTTCGTGTTCTCGATATAATAAGCATACAGGGGCGAAGCCATCCCCGGGTCGGTGAGGCGATAAAGTCGCGTGGCGGCGGTACCATCCAAAGTGCCGTCGCTCCTGAACCGTGAGTCGGGATGGAAACCCCTGAGGTCCTGACCTACCATTGCCTCGGCCAACTTCATTGCGCCGCAGTAGGCGAAACCATCGGTATCCTCGTCTAGGGCATCGGAGGGCGGGTAGCCATCGTGCTCCGCAGCAAACTGCTCAAGGGCGACGCTGATGGCGTGGAACTGCGCCCTTTGACGCACGTCCCTCGCGTAGCGCTTCACCCTGTTGAGGGCGGGTACAAGGATGCTGATGAGCACGACGATGATGCTCATCACCGTCAGCAGCTCGATGATAGTAAAGCCGGCTTCAGGATTTGTCTTTTTCGGATTCACTTTCCTACTCCTTAGTCATACACGTTTCTCAAATGGCTTTGCCGTACTGCGCATTCGCTCGTAAACGCTTATTAGCCCGGTTGCAATCCCGATATGATTTGAATCATCGGCAGGAACATCGACAGCACAATGACCATAACAACGCTGCCTAAGCATATAATCATAATCGGCTCGAGCAGCGACATCATCGAGGCGACAAGAACATCGACCTGCTCATCGTAATTGTCTGCCACCTTGAGAAGCATCTTGTCGAGGTCGCCGGTTTCCTCGCCGACCGCGACCATATTCGAGACGATGAGGTCAACCGTCTTGGATTGCCGCAGGGGACCTGCGAAGGTATCACCCTGCTTGATGGAGTCCCTGACCCTCATCAGCATATTGGAAAAAACCTCGTTGCCGGCCGTTTCGCTGGTAACGCTGATGGCGTCGAGAATGGGCACGCCGGCACCGATGAGCGTGCCGAGAGTGCGCGTCCAGCGGGTAACGGCGACTTTTCTGCTCAACTGCCCGATAACGGGCACCTTCAGCCGAATGGTGTCAAGAACAAGCCGGCCCGTGCGAAACCTGCGAATAACACGGCAGAGAAATACAAAGCCGAAGGGTACTCCGATAAGCACCGCCCAGCCGAAGTCCTTGGCAATCCACTCCGCTATGCGCAGAACCGTGGTCGTGACGGGATTGAGCTTGCCTTCGACCATTTCCGTTAGGACGTCCTTGAACTTGGGAATAACAAAGGTCATCAACAGCAGAAGAATAGTAAAGGCCGCGCAAAGAACCACCACCGGATAAACCATAGCGCTCTTGACGCGGGATTTCAGTTTCTGGGTCTTCTCCATAAAATCGGCGACCCTGCTGAGGATAAGGTCAAGCACGCCGCCCGTCTCGCCCGCGGCCACCATACCCACCAGCAACCGGTCAAAGCACCGCGAGAACCTGCTCAGCGCCTCCGAGAGAGTTGCGCCGCCTTCGATGTCGTCGGCCACATAGCCGATGATTCTCTTGAATGCGCCCGCCTTCTGCTGCTCTTCGAGGATTCGCAACGAACGCAAAATCGGCAAACCCGCGTCCTGCAGGGTCGAAAGCTGCCGCGCGAACTGCGTTATCATTTTGACTTTTACTCTTCTGCCTGCACCGCGCCTGCGCTTCGGCGAGGCCGCGGCTTTCGCCTCGGGCCTGCGGGCCGCCCCCGTAGCGGTAACCTTCGTGGGGAAATAGCCCAAGTTGCGGATTTTACTGACCGCTTCCTTTTGGCTCAGCGCCTCGACCTCATCCTTAATCGCAACGCCCTGCGAATCAAGCGCCTCATATTTGAATAAAGGCATTTGACACCTCCCGGCCAGGACCCGCCGCCGCACCGGCGATGCGGGGTACCTCTGACCATTAAGATATTACCGACTCGATGTAACTATGTTCCTTCCGCAATTGTCTCCTTCACGACCTCGTCTATGGTGGTGACCCCGTCGTAAATGGCGGCCAGGCCGTTGTCGCGCAACAATTTCATACCGGCCCTCTGGCTGGCGGTGCGCAAAACATTGGTCGAGGCGTGATTCATAATGAGTTCACGGATTTCATCGTTGAAAACCATAATTTCAAATATGCCGACACGGCCTCTGTAACCGGTGTTGTTGCAGCGGGCACAGCCGCGCCCATAATAGAACTGTTTAGCTTTAACAGCGTCGAGCGTCAGGCCCAGCTCCATAAGTTGTGCTTCCGTTGGCTGGAAGGGCGCCTTGCAGTGTTCGCATATCCTTCGCACCAGCCGCTGAGCGACGATTCCTTCAATGGTGGCGGTAACAAGAAACGGCTCGATGCCTAAATCCAGCAATCGCGCGATGGAACTCGGCGCGTCATTGGTGTGCAACGTCGTAAAAACTATATGACCCGTCAGGGACGACTGGGCGGAAATTTCCGCGGTTTCGAGGTCGCGGATTTCGCCCACGAGGATAACGTCGGGGTCCTGACGCAGGATTGAACGCAGGCACCGTGCGAAAGTCAGCCCTATATCGGGTTTCATCTGCACCTGCACGACGCCGTCAATGTCGTATTCGATGGGGTCTTCCGTAGTGATTATTTTCGTCTCGATGTCGTTGAGTTCACTCAGAGCCGCATACAGCGTCGTGGTCTTGCCGCAGCCGGTAGGCCCCGTCACGATGATAATGCCGTTGGGCCTGCGGATAAGCTGGCGAACAACCTTCAGGTCATCCGGCCGAAACCCGAGTTTCTCCAGGTCCAAGCTGATCTGACTTCTGTCGAGAATACGCAGCACAACGCTTTCGCCGAACATAGTCGGCAGGACGCTGACACGCAGGTCAACAGGGTTGCCCTGAACGGTAAGCGAGATTCGCCCGTCCTGAGGCAGTCGCCTCTCCGCAATATCCAAACTCGCCATAACCTTGATACGCGAGCTAAGAGCCGCGGCTATATGCTTCGGCGGAGGCACCATTTCGTAGAGCACACCGTCAATGCGGTACCGCATCTTGTACTCGTTCTCAAACGGCTCAAAATGAATGTCCGATGCCTTGTCCCGTATTGCCTGCATAAGAACCAGGTTAAGCAGTTTCTTAACCGGGTTCGACTCAGACAACTCTTTAAGCTCGTCAAGGTCGATGCTCTGGTTTCGGCCCTCGAACGTCGCGAGGAAACCATCCCCCTGGATTTCGTCAATCAGCTTGTTGATGCCCTCCGCCTGGTCGCGCTGCTGATAGTACTTGTTCAAAGCGGCCTCAAGGGCCTCGGCGTCCGTTATTTTGGCTGTAACCTTGAACCCCATCAGGCGCGTAAGGTCATCAGTCGCCTTGAAGTTCTCCGAATTATCAAGGGCAACGACAAGCTCGTTCTGGTCTTTCTTGTACTCGATGGGGACAATGCGGTAGGTCTTCGCCATCTGCGCCGGTACCTTTTCAAGCACGTCAGGCGGTATATCAATATCTCCGATGTTCACATATTCCATCCCTCGCTGGGCGGCAAGGGCGGTTTGAAGCTGTCTCTGGTCTATCAGACCCAGCTCAAGAAATATCTGCCCAATCAGAATGGCCTTCTGGCCCTGTGTTTGGCGCTGCTTTTGAATCTCAAGGCAGTGATGAACCTTTTCCCTCGTCAGCAGTCCCATTTTTATCAGGACCCTTCCAAGCGTCCGGCTTCTCAACTGCTCGACAGGCGGTAGTTTGTCCATACCCAGATTCCTAAGTTTCTACCACAACTCGGTCGCACGTTCCTATCTGCCATCTTAATTATATCACATTAACACCCCGTGTGTAAAGAGATTAGCAATTGGACATCTGGTATATGGGACAACCGCTGGTCGTTAAGGATGGATAGACAAAGTCGCATCCGCTACAGGACTTTGACATCTGTTAAAATAGGCAAAATAGCCACCGCCCGCCAACTACACGAAAAAGGGCCGAGACAGCGATTGCGCCCAGCTCAGGATGCAGACCCACGGCGACTGAGACGCAAAACCAATAACAGGAACATCCTATGTCCGCAGAATTGGGCCGAAATCCTCTTCCTCACCCATCGTTGCAGGCGGGCCTTTGCCCTTACCCTTAAGGGCTCCTATCTTGGCCATTGCCTTGTCGTGAAGCTGGCCTGGCTGGCGGCCCTTGTCAAGCATTTCGCTAAGGGTAATCTTCCCAACATCGTACAGGTTCCAGAGGTGTTCATCAAGCAGTTGCATACCCAGTTTCTTGCCCGTCTGGATGCTCGAATCGATACGGTATGTCTTGTTTTCGCGGATAAGGTTTTGGATAGCCGGCGTAACGACAAGGAATTCGTAGGCCGCGATTCGGCCCTTGCCCGTGGCGAGCGGGCACAGCGCCTGGCTAAGTACGGCGATAAGATTGCTGCTCAGCTGAATGCGAATCTGGTCCTGCTGGTTGACAGGGAAAACGTCTATGATTCTGGTTATGGTACCGGCGGCGCTTGTGGTATGAAGCGTGCTGAACACAAGGTGACCGGTTTCGGCCGCTCGCAGGGCTGCTTCAATCGTCTCGAGGTCGCGCAGCTCGCCGACCAGAATAACGTCCGGGTCCATACGCAGAACGCGCCGCAGGGCTTCTGAAAAGCTGGGCACATCAACGCCAACCTCACGCTGATTGATGATGGATTTCTTGTGGTTATGATAGTACTCGATGGGCTCTTCAACTGTAACAATGTGGCGGTCTAAAGTTTCGTTGATGTAGTTTACCATTGTAGCAAGAGTAGTCGTCTTGCCGCTCCCGGTAGGACCCGTAACGAGGAACATACCGCGAGGTCTGCGGCAGAGCGCCTTGCAGATTGTCGGCAGGCCGATTTCGTCAAAGGAGAGTATCTTCGATGGTATCAGACGCAGCACCATAGCGATGCTGCCTTTTTGCCTGAATACGGAGACACGAAAGCGGCCTTTGTCGCTGTAGGCAAAGCCATAGTCGGTACCGCCTTCTTCCTGCAGTTCCTGCTGGTTCTTTTCGGGCGTAACGCTTTTCATAAGCGCAACTGTATCATCCGGCTCAAGGACTTTGGTTTCGAGCGAGCGCAAACGCCCATCGACCCTGAACACGGGCGGTCGCCCGACCGTGAGGTGAATATCAGATGCGCCCTGAGCCACACAGGCCTGCAGCAGACGTTCTATGTTAACGGTAGCCATTTGGTAACCTCAAGGAATCACGATGAAAAGCCCTCGGTCTGGGCGACCGTGGCCACTTCTTTCGGACTAGTAATGCCGTTAAATATCTTCAGTTTCCCGTCTTCCATCAGGGTGCGCATACCGCTTGCTATACAGGCCTTTCTTACCTCCGTAGTCGGCGCTTTCGAAAAAGCCAGCTCCCTGACCTCGTTGTTCAGCTCCACCATTTCAAACAGAGCAATACGGCCTTTATAGCCCACCCCCTGGCACTGGCTGCACCCTGCACCCTTGTATATCGGGCGATTTCTGACGTCGTCAGGCGTGATGCCCAGCAGTCGCAGGAACGAAGGGTCGGGGTCTTTATCGACTACTTTGCAGTGTTTGCAGATAACCCGCACAAGACGCTGGGCCATTATGGCCTGAATCGAGCTTGCAACAAGGAAGGGCTTGACGCCCATATCTATCAGGCGCGTAATTGCGCTCGGAGCGTCGTTGGTGTGCAGCGTGCTGAAAACAAGGTGGCCTGTAAGAGCCGCCTGAATGGCCACATCCGCCACGGCACCATCGCGGATTTCACCCACCAGGATGATATTGGGCGCCTGACGCAGCATTGCACGCAGAATTCTCTCGAAGGTCAGGCCGATATCGTCCTTGACCTGCACCTGGTTCATTCCCGGGAAGTTGTACTCAACGGGGTCTTCGGCAGTGATGATTTTTTTGTCGGGCCTGTTTAATTCCTGAAGAGCGGCGTAGAGGGTGGTCGTTTTGCCCGAGCCGGTGGGGCCGGTAACAAGGAAGATGCCGTTGGGTCTTCGGATGATTTTCTGGAAGCGGTCGTAGTCATCGGCTTCAAAGCCGAGGGCCTTAATACCGATATTTACGGCGTCCGGCCGCAACACACGCAGGACGACGCTTTCACCGTGATTGCCGGGCAGGGCCGAGACACGAAAGTCGATGTCCTGGTTATCGATGCCGCGCTTGATACGACCGTCCTGCGGCAGACGCTTCTCAGCGATATCCATACCGGCAAGAATCTTCATTCGTGCGATGAGCGGGGCCTGCATATTCTTCGGTATGCTGTCCTTCTCAAAGCAAACGCCGTCCAGGCGGTACCTGATGCGGACCCTGTCCACCATCGGCTCTATGTGAATATCGCTGGCGCGCATCCGTACAGCCGTGTCGATAATCAGGTTAACGAGCCGCACGACCGGCCCTTCGTCTCCCGCGCCGGCGCTTTCCGCTTTGAGTGCCTCCGCCTGCAGCTCGTGGCCCGCCTCCGTCAGTTCCGCGGCGGTGGCGTCTATGCTGTGCTTCAGCCGGTCGTGCTCAACGTCCCCCGCCCTCTCAAGCATATCCTGGATGTAGGAACGTATCTTGGACGGGGCCGCCAGATAAAGTTCAAGCTCGGAATTAGTGCGAAACCTGATGGAATCCATCGCGTCGAGGTCCATCGGGTCGTTTATGATGAGTTTGAGCCGACCGTTATCCCTGCCGAACGGCAGGATGGTGTGGCGCCTTATAAGGTCCTCGGGAACAAGTTTGAAGGCATCCGGCGGTATGGGCGTCTTGTCAAGATTCACATATTTGAGGCCGAATTGCTTGGCGAGCGCCTTGGTGAGCGTGTCTTCGTCGATGAGCTTCTGGTCCACTAAGACCTGCCCGAGGCGCTTCCCATCGGCCTTGGCCACCCGGATTGCATTTACAAGGGCATTCTTATCGACCAGGCCGGCCTTAAAAAGAATCTCACCTAAATGTCTTTGCTCCTTTGCCATACCCCACCGCGGGAAAACGCTCAGAATCTCCTATATTATAACATTATTGCTTCGGGCAGTCAATCGTCCAGCTTAAGCCGCAGTAGATTAAGCGCTGTCAGGGCAGCCCTGAGCCGTACCGACTCTCGGCTATGGCTGAAAACAAAGCGCTCGGTCCGGCCACCATCAAGAAAATCAAGGGCGATATAAACAAGACCGACGGGTTTTTCGGACGTACCACCGTCAGGGCCGGCGATGCCGGT
>CAYGVZ010000131.1:0-8046 GCA_964353475.1 uncultured Pirellulales bacterium
CCGTTTTACCACATCCCGCGATGTAACCGAAAAGACCGCCCGCGAAGCTGTCGCCCGCGCCGGTCGGGTCTTTGACGACCGTGGCGGGGTATGCAGGCAGGACGAACTTATCGCCTTTGGCGCTGCACATCAATGACCCATACTCGCCCTTCTTGATGACCACAACGGCCGGCCCCAACCTGAGAATCGCTTCCGCCGCCCTGATGAGATTATCCTGCTGCGCGAGCATCTTCGCCTCATCCTCGTTGATAATCAGGCAGTTGATTCTCTTTAGCAGCTTCTTGAGCATGGGTAGTTCGTTCTTAATCCAGCAGTTCATCGTATCCGCCGCGACGAATTTTGGCTTATCCAACTGTTCCAACAACCGAATCTGTAAAATCGGTGCTGTATTGGCTAAGAACACGAATTTACTGTCCCTGTATTCAGCCGGCACAACAGGCGGGTCTTCCGCCAATATATTCAGTTCAACTGCATCGGTCGTCGCCTGGTTCATAGCGCCCTGATATGAGCCGCTCCAGCGGAAGGTCTTACTCGATTGCCGAACCTCAAGCCCGGCCAGGTCAACTCGCCTCCCTTTGAAAATCTTTTTCAAATCGAAGGGGCAGTCCGCGCCGACTGCGCCTAAGAATCGCACGGGGCAAAAGAAACTCGCCGCCATACTGAAATACACCGCCGACCCGCCCACGCAATCCCTGCTCACCCCATAAGGCGTCTTTACCGTATCTATCCCTATCGAACCGGTTACCAATAGTGACATCGTATAATCCTCTTCAGCCACAGAGAACACAGAGGTCACAGAGAAATGAATTAAAAAAACAGTGTAAATCTGTGTTAATCCGTGTCTTTTTCATTTAGCGTCTCGGAATTTAGCAAGCGTCTTATCGATTCTGGCTAAGGTGTTTTGTTTGCCCAAGAGCTGCACCGAGTCGAAGATGGGCGGGCTGATGGTTGTGCCTGTTATGGCGACGCGCAACGGCTGGGCGACCTTGCCTAACCCGACCTTGTGCTCCTCGGCCAATGACCGCAGCATATCCTCAATGCCCTGCTCGGTAAATTCCTGCATAGCGGTGATCTTTTCTCGAACGATTTTGAGCATCGCAAGGCCGTTGTCCTTGTGCAGGATTTTTTGCACCGCCTTGTCGTCGTATTCGATTTGGTCATTAGCGACAAAAAGGAACTTGCTCTTTCGCTCGATGTCGGCCAGTGTCCTTGCGCCTTCGCAGCATTTTATGATTCGCAAAAGCAGCTCATCGGCTGCCAATGCCGCCGGGGAGTCGATGACCTTCAGGTATGCCTTGAAGTGGGCAAGCAGTTTCTCACCTGAGAGCATTCTTATATGCTCGGTATTGAAGGCGACCAATTTACCGCGGTCGAATAAGCTGTTTGATTTTGTCAGGCGCGTGATGTCGAAGCAGTCGATAAGCTCATCAAGCGGCATAATCTCTTTTTTCCCACCGGGGTTCCAGCCGAGCAGTGCAATAAAGTTCACCATTGCTTCGGGGATATAGCCGCTCTTGAAGAAATCGACGACGTTTATTTCAGGCAGCTCTACGCCCAAGTATTTCGCCATTGCTTCGATGCAGGGCACATCCGGCGTGCTTTCGCCCTTTAGAAAATCGTTCAACTGCTCGATGCTGATATTGCCTGCACCGGCCAATCTCTCAAGGTTGATGTCAGTTCGTGCCTTTATCGTCTTGCGGAGCGCCTGGGGTCTTTCGCGTTTTGACAGTTTGCCGCCGCCTTCGCTTATTGTAACCGACATATGGGCATATTTCGGCAGTTCGCCAAACCCAAGCGCACGCCAGAGCGAGACCTGACCCGGCGTATTCATTAAGTGCTCCTGCCCCCTTATTACGTGGGTTACGCCCATAAGCGCATCATCTACTACGCAGGCGAAGTTGTAGGTGGGAAAGCCATCGCTCTTGATAATAATAAAGTCGCCTAATTCCGCTGCATTGAAACTGACTTCGCCACGGACTAAGTCATTGACGATTATTGTTCCATCGGGCATAGCAAAACGAATAGTAAACGGCCTGCCTTCCGCTCTTGCCTTTTCGGCGTCCTTCTCGGTCGGGAAGACATCCGGCCTGCAATAAACGAATCCCTTTTTCTGCGCCTCCGCCTGCTTGCGCAGTTTCTCAAGCTCCTCGCTGGTCTCGAAGCAGTAGTATGCTTTTTTTTCTACGAGAAGCTTCTCTGCGTATTCTTTGTAGAGTCCTATTCGCTGCGACTGAAAGTAAGGCCCGTTCGGCCCGCCGACTTCAGGCCCTTCGTCCCAGTTGATGCCAAGCCAGCGAAGGTCGCTAATGACCTGCTGCGTGGCCGTGGGGGTATTGCGCTTCAGGTCGGTATCCTCGATGCGCAGCAGAAATCTACCGCCCGTCTTCTTGGCAAGAAGCCAGTTAAACAGCGCAGTCCTCGCCCCCCCTATATGCAGGTACCCCGTCGGCGACGGCGCAAACCGCGTTACAACTCGTGGTGAGCTTGTCGAATCCACCATTACTTCGGAACTCCCAAAAATAGACGTACAAGACACATCAGGATAAGCGTAAATGCTCCCCAAGTCAATTTTCAAACAGAAGCTATAGCGGGGCGGCGATACGGCATCAGGACGACGGTCTTTTCTGCGGGACGCAATCAACTATAATTCCCCTATGCGACCGAGGATTTTGCTTGTTAATCCGCCGATATATGATTTTGCGGCGTATGATTTCTGGCTCAAGCCATACGGGCTTTTGAGCGCAGCGGGGTATCTACGCAGCCAGGCCGACTTTGTCCTTTTTGATTATCTTGACCGTCTGCATCCATTTTGTGCCGAGCGCACGAACATCCAAAGCGACCGGTGGGGGCGAGGGCCGTTTTACTTCGAGAAGATTGACTCGCCGCAGCCGCTCGTAAATATACCGCGTTACTTCAGGCGTTTCGGCCTGCCCCGCAGAATCTTCCAGGATTTTTTATCCGGGCACAGAGGCAGCGATTTTGTATTTATCCAGACAATGATGACGTACTGGTATCCGGGTGTGCGGGAAGTGATTGAGGATATACGCCGGTTTTGGCCTGATGCAAAAATCATTCTCGGCGGCAACTATGTTACCCTGTGCAAAAACCACGCCGAAGGACTCGGCGCGGATTTGCTTGTCGAGGGCGGCAATCTCCAGCCGCTTTGGGATTACCTCGGCGTTACGCCGGACCAGGAACAGCCGGCCTTGTGGGAGGCGTACCCACGCCTTGAGACGGGCGTTTTGAAACTTAGCGAGGGTTGTCCTTTTCAGTGCACATACTGCTGTGTGCCGAGAATCTATGGCCAATACAAGCCGATGTTTATGCAACGATCGCTGGCGGAGTTGCAAATTCTGGTTGAGCGGGGCGTGAAGAACATCGCCTTCTACGATGATGCGCTCCTGTTCAAGACCGAAGAGGTCCTGACTCCGTTCTTGCGCGAGGTCTTGAAAAGAAATATCAGAGCGGACTTTCACAGCCCAAACGCCCTGAACGTGCCTTTTCTAACAAGGGATATTGCTGGGCTAATGGTGCGAGCCGGTTTTAAGACATTCTATCTCGGCTTTGAAAGCGCATCGCAGGAGTGGCAGAAGAAAACCGGCTCAAAGGTATTCTCCGAGGAACTTGCAACGGCGGTTGAAAACCTGAAAGCGGCCGGAGCCGAGCCGCAGGATATCACCGCTTATCAAATTTTAGGCCATCCATTCGGCGACATTCAGCAATTAGAGGAGTCGATGCGATTCGTCGCCTCGCTCGGCATTCGCGGCATGCTTGCCGACTTTTCGCCGATACCCGGCACGCCCGACGGCGATTATTGCAGCCGCTGGGTCGATATGAATGAGCCGTTGTTTCATAATAAAACCGCCTTCCCGATTATCCTGCTGGGCTTTGACGAATACAACCGTCTCAAAGACCTGCAAAGAAAGCTCAATCGCTCAGTATTGTCCGCGTAGATACCTTTGATTATTGCGCCCGCCGAGTGTATACTCCGGTATCGCGTAGAAATTTGGAGGTCAAAATATGAAGGCGACTGAGGAATTAAAGAAGGAGCACAGGGCGATAGAGCTGATGCTCGACATCATGGAAAAGGTCTGCGAGAAACTTCAGGCAGGCGAGAAGGTGAACGCAGACGACCTTGAGAAAATGGTCGAATTTATCCGCGTCTTCGCCGACAAGTGTCACCACAGCAAGGAAGAGGATTTGCTGTTTCCCGCTCTGGAGAAGGCGGGCATTCCGAAACGCGGCGGGCCTTTGGGTGTGATGCTGGCGGAGCATACGACCGGCCGCAGTTATGTTACGGCACTGTATGAGGCAGTAACGCAGTACAAAAAGGGCAACACCAAAGCGGCTGGCAGAATTGTTGAGAACGGTATGGGTTACACTCGGCTGCTGCGCCAGCACATCGTCAAGGAAGACAATATCCTTTACCAGATGGCCGATATGCACTTGTCTGAAAAGGAGCAGGACGAGTTGGTCAAAAGGTTTGAAAAAATTGAGCAGGAAAGAATCGGCCCAAGCAGACACGAGGAGTTTCACAATCTTCTCCACCGGCTCAAAGAGACATATCTGAAGTAGCGCGAAAAAACGCACATTGTGCGTACGATACGCGCACAGGCCGCTGTTCCGCGCACATTGTTTTTTTCGAGGCATTGTGTATATTCATCAGGGCTAGCACCGTGAAGTTTAATAGGAGTTTGTGAAATGAGCAAAAGAGCCATCGCAATACTTACCGGCGGCGGGGACTGCCCCGGCACTAATGCGGTCATCCGCGCCGTTGTGAAGAAAGCAATTCTTGAATTCGGTATGCAGGTCATCGGCGTCGAGGATGGCTTTGAAGGGCTTATTCACAACAGGCACCGAATGCTTGCGTATGAAGACGTGTCAGGCATTCTTACCAGCGGCGGCACGATGCTGGGTACGAGCAATAAGGCAGACCCCTACAGATACGCAGTCAGGAAGGGAAAATCGCTCCAGTATCGGGACGTCTCGCGGATGGTGTTAGCCAACTTTAAGAAACTCGCCGTACAGTGCCTCGTGTGCGTCGGCGGCGACGGCACTTTGTCCATCGCTCACCGGCTCTGCACAGAGGGCGTCCCTGTTGTAGCGGTCCCCAAGACCATAGACAATGACCTTCGCGGCACCGACGTAACCTTCGGCTTCGACACGGCCGTCTCCATTGCTTCCGAGGCCATCGACCGCGTTCATTCAACGGCACAATCCCACCATCGCGTTATGATAGTCGAGGTAATGGGACGCACCGCTGGCTGGATTGCCCTCTACGCCGGAGTAGCTGCCGGCGGAGACATTATTCTTATCCCCGAAATACCCTACGACATTAATGCCGTGGCGGCCAAGGTCAGAAGCAGAAGCAAAATGGGCAAGAGATTCAGCATAGTCGTTATCGCAGAAGGAGCAAAACCAAAAGGCGGCGACGTCATCGTCCAGCGTGTCGTAAAAGATAGCGCCGAGCAGGTCCGGCTGGGCGGCATAAGCTTTGTTCTTGGCAGCCAGATTGAAAAGGCGACCGGCATAGAAACGCGGCAGGTTGTGCTCGGCCATCTCCAGCGCGGCGGCACTCCGACCGCCGCGGACAGAATCCTTGCGACGCGCCTGGGTACAAAGGCGATTGAGATGATAGCAAAGAGGCGCTTCGGTTATATGGTCGGCGTCAGGGGCGGCAAACTGGTTGAGGTCGCGCTGCGCGACGCGGCCGGCGGACCGAGAACCGTGCCGCTCAATCATCCCTTGATACAATCGGCTCGCTCTGTCGGGACGTCTTTCGGAAACTGATACTGTGCTGCCTTACGGCTCTCAACTGTACCAACAGAGCGACCTTGCATTATAAGGGCAGGCAATGAACCAGAAGCTGCTGCACAGATTCGGTTATCTGATAAGCATAACCTTGTTTGCGGTTGCACTGCTGGTTATTCGCCATAAGCTCAAGCTGTACCATTACCACGATATTGCGGGCCAGCTCCGTCAGATGCCGATGCGGGCTTTGCTGCTGGCCGGCCTTTTGACCATCTTTGACTACCTTGTCCTTACCCTTTACGATGCCCTGGCCCTGCGGTATATCCGTCATTCGCTGCCGTATAGAAGAATCGCGATTGCATCCTTCATCGGCTATGTCTTCAGCCACAACACCACGATACTGGGCGGAAGCGCGGCGAGATTTCGTATTTATTCGGCATTTGGTATTTCTGCGGCGGAGGTCGCAAAGCTCGTTATTTTTTGCAGTTTCACCTTCTGGCTGGGCTTCTTTGCCATCGGCGGCACGGCCTTTCTACTGGAGCCACAGGATATTCCGGTGGCGTTTCACATGCCTTTCGGTTCAGTTTTGCCCCTCGGAGTGCTTTTCCTGGTGCTGGTGGCGGCTTATCTGCTCTTAACCGTCCTGAGAAAACAGCCGTTAAAGTTCCATAACTGGGAATTTATGATTCCGACAATTCCGGTCTCCCTGGGCCAGATAGCAATTTCGTCCCTCGATTGGGCGCTGGCTGGTGGCGTGCTTTATGCCCTCCTGCCGGCCGCAATGGGGCTGACTTATTCGAAATTCCTCGCGATTTTTCTGCTTGCCCAGGTGGCTGGTCTGGCAAGTTCCATTCCGGGCGGCTTAGGCGTCTTCGAAAGTGTAATCCTCCTGCTGCTTTCGGAATTTGGTGAGGGCTCCGCGATTATCGGCTCTCTTCTGGCCTATCGCCTTGTCTATTACATCCTTCCTCTCGGCGTTGCATCGGCCCTGCTGGCCGCTTATGAAATCTTGCCGAAAACCAAACATCTTAAACGATTCGCCGCGGCCTTCGGCCGGTGGAGTTCCGCGGTCACCCCGAACATACTCGCCTTCAGCAGTTTCATCGCGGGGGCCATGCTTCTTTTTTCCGGCGCCCTGCCCGCCGTTAAAGGCCGGTTGGCTCTGCTTCGTGATTTTCTGCCGCTTCCCGCTATAGAGATTTCCCATTTTCTCGGCAGCTTGGCAGGAGCCGGGTTGCTCGTACTCGCTCGCGGCCTGCAGCGCCGGCTGGACGCCGCTTACCACTTGACCATGGCCCTGCTCACGGCAGGGGTATTGCTGTCTGTTCTCAAGGGGCTTGACTACGAAGAAGCGATTATCCTCGCCATTATGCTTGTTGCATTGTTGCCCTGCCGCAGGGAGTTCTACCGAAAGGCCTCGCTGATAGACCAGCGATTCAGTCCGCTGTGGATTGGGTCAATTGCAATCGTCCTGATCTGCTCGGTATGGCTCGGATTCTTCTCTTACAAGCACATCGAGTATTCAAGCCAGTTATGGTGGAAGTTCGCGGCAGACAGCAATGCGCCGCGGTCTTTGCGCGGCACGACCGCGGCCATAGTCGCCGTTCTTCTTTACGGCCTCATTAAGCTCCTGCGCCCTGTTGCGCCACAACCCCTCGTCGGCAACACCGCCGACATCGAAAAAGCAAAGCCCATTATAAGAAGCTCGAAGGAAACATACGGCAACCTTGCCCTGCTCGGCGACAAGGCATTTCTTTTCAATGAGAAGCAAAACGCATTCATAATGTACGGCGTTGAGGGCCGAAGCTGGGTCGCCCTCGGCAACCCAGTCGGGCCTGAACAGGAGTGGAATGAGCTAATCTGGCGCTTCCGCGAATCGGCTGACCGCTACGACTGCTGGCCCGTCTTTTACGAGGTCGGCGGCAAAAACCTCGACGAATACCTTGACCTCGGCCTGAGCATGCTCAAGCTCGGCGAGGAAGCCCGTGTTTCCCTGCCGGACTTTTCTCTTGATGGAAGCAGGCACAGCGGCCTTCGCCATTCCCATAACAGAATCGAGAAAGAAGGATGCACGTTCGAAATAGTCGCCGCCGACGCCGTGCCTGCCATACTTGCAGAGCTAAGGAGTGTTTCCGACCACTGGCTGAAAGAGAAAAACACGCGGGAGAAAGGGTTCTCTCTGGGATTTTTTGACGAAGAATACCTTAAACACTTTCCGGTTGCTGTTGTTCGCAGGGATGGCTCTATAATCGCCTTTGCCAATATCTGGACCGGAGCCGAGAAGGAAGAGTTTTC
>CAYGVZ010000132.1:0-7965 GCA_964353475.1 uncultured Pirellulales bacterium
CTGCCAGCTTCGGTACAAACCACTGGCAGCTCGGCCAGAAGCAGTCATCGACGTTGCGAAACGAAAGGCCGACCAGCTCAGGATTGTGCGAGCCAAAATAATTCCGCAATGCCGCCTCCGGGTCGTCCGCCAGGCACAAATCGACCACGTCCGTCTCGATACCAGCGGCGCGAGCCGCTCCCGCGATATAATCGAGTCCCACCGGTGTGATGGCCGGCTGCATAGTATTCGTATTAACAAGCGTCAGCATCGGGGTCTCCATTTTGCAATAATCGGTTGTCAGTTGCCGATTACCTTTATTCGAATTCGTACGGCGAGCGAGTTGAACCTATGCCATAATGTCCAGAGCAAAGCAGGGCCTAGCGGTTTTCCATTTTCCGCGGGTGAAGTCGGGGACTTTCACCGGCGCGCCGCCTTTTGCAATGGACTGCTCGGACAAAGGTCCATGCACGCACATAATGACCGAGTCATATACGTCGATAGGCGTTTGTGTTCCATTCTTGACGGCCCGGACGAACAGCCGAAGCTCTCGCATATCGGTGCCATCGTGGCCTCCAAGGGCCGGCTCCTTAGTCCAGGTGTGACGATATTTTTCGTGGTATGGCGCGAACGGTTCCCACTCGTGGTATTTGGGGCTGGCACCCTTGATGTAAACGGCGTTTCGCTCCTCATCGTACAGGCCGTGCGTCCCCTGAATCAGCCACCGGTTGTCATAGGGTCTGGGAAGCTGCATATCGTAGTTGATGACGATGGATTTGCCTTTCTTTGTTCGCACAATGGTGGTCACAATGTCGCCCTGGGCGAATTTGCGCCTGGCGTTGGGATGGTCAGGCCCGAACTTGGCGGCAAAGTACTCATTTATGCCGACCGAATCGGCGGCGGTAGAGGTGACGTAGTCAAAGTAGTCGCCGCGGTTGATATCCATCCAACTGATGACCGGCCCCAACTGATGGGTCGGGTACTGGTCGCGGTTGTGTTCTGCAAGATACTTAGCGGGCCAGCGGTCCATACCGGTCTCGCTGTCGAAGAACCAGTGGTCGATGCAGTCGTGAGAGTGGGCGCAGTGACAATGCATGATTTGGCCGAACAGCCCTTTGCGAATCATATTCAGCACGGCAAGATTATCGCTGCGGAAGCTCCAGTTTTCGAGCATCATACAGGGGACGCCCGTTTGCTCGCAGGTATCGACGAGCTGCCAGCACTCTTCGACGGTATAGGCGGCGGGGACTTCGACGCCGACATATTTTCCGGCCTTCATCGCGTAAACGGCCATTGGAGTGTGCCATTCCCAGTAAGTGGCTATGATGACCGCATCGATATCGTCGCGGTCCATTAGCTTCCGCCAGACATATTCGCCGCCGCTGTATATCTCAGGTTTAGCCAGTCCCGCCTTGACGACCTTTTCCTGGGCGGCCTGGGCTCGCTCGTGGTGAATATCGCATACCGCAGGTATTTCAATGTCATCTTTCATCTTCAGCAGTTCACCCAGAAGGTCGTTGCCGCGTCTGCCCAGCCCAATCACGCCGAGACGAACCTTATCAACGGCCAAGGGAGAGACAGCTTTGGGGACAGATTTGGGCTCGGCAGCGCAACCTGCCAGCGACATTCCTCCAAGAGCCGCCCCAAGACCAGTTGCATTTGTCTTCAGGAACTGCCTGCGAGTGGTTTTACAGGTCATAAGATTGCTCCGCAAACACAGTTTTAGTGTGGCATTGACTCAAGGGTCTATTACCTGTCACGCCGGTTGCCATACCTTTGCTAATCCGTTCTTGCTTCCCAGACAGCCACTGTACCGCCAATCCTGCACCATAGCCAGTGCTTTTCCCTCCTCACGGCCAAGGAACAGCCGCCCCATAAGCATCGTGCTGCTCTTGCCCGGCTGTCATTTGCCAACAAATTCAGGTTTTCTCCGAAAATCACTTGACAGAAGGGGGCGGAATGGCTATTGTAAGTATTAACGCAAGTATTTGCGGGGTGCACCCAACTGTTTGGCCGGTGTGGTGCACCCCGTAGCGTTATACCAGATAACCCAATCTGGAGAAGGGCACGCAGTATGCCAACCAGTTCCATTGCCAGTATGAAGGAGATAGCCGAGACGCTCGATGTCTCCATAGCGACTGTCTCGCGGGCAATCAGCAACCACAGCGACATCTCTCCCCAAACCCGGACACGGGTGCTGGAGATAGCCCGGAAGCTTGGATACCGACCCAACCTGCTTATCAAGGGAATCCAGACGGGCAGGACGCACAACATAGGCGTGATGGTGCCGCCGCACGGGCCGTTCTGGTCGGATGTGCTCACGGGCATTCACAATCGTCTCGCAGCCGACGACTATGCACCAATTATGCTCTGGTATGACAAGAGCGATGTTCTTCGAGGCAGCGAGGGCGAAGAATTTGTCCTCAAGCAAATCCACGCTTTGATTGACCGGCGGGTCGATGGCGTCATTATGTGGCCGACTGTAACCGAGACGTACAGCGAACACCTCGATGAGCTCGAGTCGCGCAATGTCCCCGTGGTAACCATAGACCACGAGCTGCCGTTTGCCGACTCGGTTGTCATAGATGAGGAGCAGGCGGCCCGCCTTATTACCAAGCATTTCTACGACCTGGGGCACAGGCACATAGCACATCTGGCGAGCGACCAGAGATGGGTCTGGGCAAAAAGGCGGCTGGCCTCCTTTGAGAAAAGCTGCGCGGAATACTCCGATGTGAAGCTATCGGTCATTGAATTTGCTGATGATGAACAAGTCGCGGAGGCGGCAAAGAAGATTCTGAAGGCCGCGCCCCGTCCCACCGCCGTATTTGCCTGCTATGATGAGGCGGCCCTGATAACGTGCAGGACCGCTCAGCAAATGGGACTGATGGTGCCGCGGGATTTATCCATCGTGGGGTTCTCAGATGCCGGGCCGTTTAACGAACTGGCACAACCCCCGCTGACTACTATCAGGCAGAACGGCAAACTCATCGGCTCTACCGCCGCTGACCTTCTGCTCCAGCGCCTGGAGCGGAACATATCAGATGAAAGACCCAGAAGAGTGGTTTCGCCCTGCGAACTGATTGTTCGCGGCTCAACCGCACCCGCTGCGTTCACAACCTAATAAGAACATTTATTGTTTGTCCGAACTATATAAAAGAGGAGGCACAAATGGGTGCTGGAAAAAGTAAAGTATGCTTAATTGTCGTTCTCATCGCCACAGGTTGCCTTTTGCTGTCAAGTGCCTTTGCAAAAGAGGCACTATGGATTGAGGGCGAAAACCGTGATGCGTCATCGAACTGGAATAACCACTCCTGGTATCGCAGCACCAATATAGATATGAATCTGCTTTCGCCCGGCACGCCGGGCGTAAGTCCCGGCAATTGGTACGTTCACTACACCAACAACGCCTACGCAGATGAGGCGACCGCACAGTGGACTTTCAACATCGCCGAAGGCGGCGCATATACCTGGTGGATTCGCCTCAACCCCTTCCGTAACGCCAACGGCGGGGCGGTGTATAGTTATCGAATCAGACCCAACGGCGGCGCCTGGTCGGACTGGACATCGCTGGATGTCGCAGATGCACGCAACAATATGATTAACCTCGTCAAGCCGGGTATCGACATCCGCTTTATTGCCTGGTCCTTCGGCGATTTGTTTAATTTGACGCCGGGGTCATACCAACTGCAGGTCAAACTCTCAGACGACGGCGGCGCTGACGTCGAGAACCACGGCGGCGTCGATGTGATGGCGCTGGTCAACTATCCCTGGGCGCCCACAGGTGTTGTCCCGCCCGACCCCAATGCACCTCCTCCATCAGCTTCCAGTTGGTTTGTCCTGGTTGCCGGCCCAGACCAGTTCAGCGAGGACTCCATCATTGATGTATGCGATATGTTAGACAAGCCCGCAGGCGTTCACGGATACCTTGCCCGCGACGGCAACGAGTTTGAATTCGAGGACGGCACGGGCGTTAAGTTCTGGGGCGTGGATGCCGGTATGACGGAAACGGTCGAGACCCAGCAGCGACAGGCAAGATTCTACGCCAAACACGGCATCAATATGCTTCGTATGCACGCTGTCGAGGATATACTCGGTTCATTGCAGGGACCGCCCGGCGGGCGCTACTTTAACGCAGCCAACCTCGACAAACTCGACTACTGGTTCGCCATCCTCAAAGAAAACGGCATCTATGTCACCTGGTCGCTCTTCTACCATCATATCGTACTGTCCGACCAGGGCATCGACCCCAATCTTTACAACGAGCTGCCCGCCAGCGGAGCAGGGAGAGATTCTTACGGCTACGCGACATTCATCCAGGAGTACCAGGACTCGCAGTGGCAGTATGCCAACCTTATTCTAAACCACGTCAATCCCTACACCGGCCTTGCCTACAAAGACGACCCTGCCCTTGCTGTTGTAGAGTGCCGCAACGAGGACAGTGTCTTCTGGCACTTCCCGCTGGGCGACGGCTTTATGCACACCAGTCCTGCTCCGATGCCGAAGCACAAGCTGCGAATGCAGCAGATGTGGCATAACTGGGTCAAGAACCGCTACGTTACAGACGCCAATCTGACGGCCGCGTGGGGCGCGGGCAAGAGAACCGGCGACTCTGTCAACGCCGACCCCTGCACCCAGCCGATGTATATGTACGCCGCCTGGGAAATGGGCGCCGATGGGCCGTTTTTCAACAAGACAACCGAAAAGAAACGTATGGGCGACTTTATACGCTGCCTTGCCGAGATGCAGCGTGCCACTTATGAAACCTATCAGAATCGTTTGCGCAGCATCGGCTTTGACGGCATCACGGTAAGCACCGCGTGGCAATCCGGCGGCGCTGCAGCCACGCCGGGCAACCTCTGGACCGATGACGTTATGGAGGCAATCGACAGGCACGCATACACCGGCGGCGGAGAACACCCCTACCTCATCACCGACCAGGATTACGACGGCGACGGTGTCGCCGGCGAGGTTGACAATAACTCCCTGCTGACGCAGCCGGGTAGCGGTCTGCTCAACGCGGGATTCTCACAGGTCGAGGATAAACCCTTCATAATGACCGAATGGGACGAGTGTACCCCTAACCAGTGGAAAGCAGAAGCCGCACCATTGATGGCCTTCTATGGTATGGGCCTGCAGGGATGGGATGCGCTCTATCACTTCGCCGGCTCTCGCTCCTATATGGGTAACGGCTGGCCGAGTATGAGCCCCTGGGCCACCGAGACGCCGCACTACATCGGCCAATTCCCCGCCCTGACCTTTGCCGTTTACAACCATCACTTCGACGAAGGCAACACCGTTGCCGCCAGACGCATCTCCGTCAATGAGGCATTCGAAGGGGTCGATTCACTGAATTACTATTACAGCGGCTTTGGCTACGACGGCAATCATACCCTCTGGACCCCCAAGGAATTGCTCGCAATAGGTCGCTTCACATCAAAGGTCCAGGACGGCCAGCCGAACTCCTGGAAAGATAACTACAACCCTTACTGGAATGCCACGACCAAAATCGTCCAGAGCAACACGGGGCAACTTACCTGGAACTACGGCAAGAAGACCGTTACCGTTCATTCCGACAAGACACAGGGTGTCGTGGGTTTTGCCGACAACAACAACTTTGACCTGCCCGGCGTAACAGTCAACGTCGGGGCGACAAAGTTCATCTCGCTGCTGTTCACGCCGCTGGATAATCAGCCGCTCATCGACTCTGCGCACATCCTGATTACCGCTCTTGCGAAGGACAGGCAATACGGCACGGTCTATAACGCAGACGGCTCTCGGCTTCTCACCGCGGGCGGGCCGCCGTTGTTCCTCGAGCCGGTTCAGGCGACAATAACAATGAAAGGCGGGCCACTAAAGTCGGTCAAGGTAGTCGATGTTTACGGCGTGCCGACCAGCCAGGAGGTCGCACGTACCGGCAACACCTTCGCAATCGACGGCAGATACGCAACATACTACTATGAAGTCAATCGCTATGTCCCCGTTGACTGCAACCAGGCAAACCTTGACGGCGTTGCCCCTGTTAACTTCAAAGATATGGCTGTGATGGGGTCACAGTGGCGGCAAACCGGCGCCGGCCTTGCCGGCGACATAGACGGCGATAAGGTTGTGGACGCCTGGGATATGGCGCAGCTTGCCCACTGGTGGCTGGATGATTGCAGCCAGCCGTAATCGGCCCGGGGGTGGGTGTTGAAGAGAAATAGCGATAGGTTCCTGACCGGCGCCTGTGTCTTTGCGATGTTTTTCGCATCGCTTTGCACGCGGCACTGCTGCGCAGTCGAAACCCTTACTATCGACCCCAACCAGCGATACCAGACGATGGACGGTATCGGCGCGTGCTGCTATGCGTTTCCATACGGCGACGCCATCGGCTGGAACTGGAACGCGGTCAAATACGTCTTCGATGAGCTTGACCTTCGCTATATCCGGCTGGCCCCCTGGCTGAGCTGGTGGGAGACGCCTAACGACAATCCCGACCCGAATGTGATTGACTGGAACGGCTTCGGCAAGCCCAATAATTTTGCCGCATGGTGGGAGGTGCCTCTTGCGAAATACCTCAATAGCAAAGGGATTGAGGTTCATACAGGCGTGTGGGGTCTGGCGGAATGGATTGAGTACGGCAGCCCCGCGATTATTCATTCCGCTGATTATCCCGAGCTTGGAGAGCTGCTGTCGGCGTATCTGTTGAATATGCAAAGTAACGGCGTGCCACAGCCGTTCGGCGAGATAAAAAACGAGCCGGCAATCAGTTCGCTGCGAACCGCCCAGGAATTGCGCGACGCTGCCCTGGCCGTCCTTTCGAAATACGACCATTTTGGATTGACATCCACAAACCTCTACGGTCCCGAATATCATGCGCCGACCGGCGCATCGTCCTGGGCGCAGGTCTGGCTGGCAAACTCGACCCTTCGCAACCGCACCGCGGCCGTTTCCTATCATACCTGGTGGAGCGCAAACTTCGCCGACTACAACTCAATATCCCAGGTCGCCGAACAATACAACAAGCCCGTATGGGCAACTGAGGTTGGATACTGCGCCCTGTACGACGGCTGCACACTCGAAGGCCAAACCCATTACCTGCGGCCCGCAACCTGGGACACCGCCTGGGACTATGCGATGAGCCACTATCGAGCCATTGCCTGGAGCCGGGCCACACGCACGTACCAGTGGACCATCCTCGGGCACGACGCGGCCGTCAGCACCAGCGGCGAGCGGTATCCATCGTTCTATATCCTCAAGCACTTCGCCAACTTCATCCCGCCGGGCGCAAAGTCGCTCCGCACCACAAGCACTGACTCCGATATCCGCGTCCTCGCCTTTGAACTGCCCGACGGCGACTACTCGCTCGTTATCATCAACGGCAATTCAACGACCACACAGTGCGGACTGAGACTCGGCGCAGGCGAGACGTTCTGGATTCCCGAGGCCTACACAACGACCGAGACCAACTACGAAGTTTCACTTGACCCGATATATCCCGATTATAACGGCGTTGTCACCCTTTCCCTTCCGGCTCGAAGTGTCACAAGCGCGTTTGTCGAGGCTGGCGTGCTCGCCGACCTCGACAACGACTGCGACGCCGACTGGTTCGACTTCGCGCGTTTGGCGTCCAACTGGCGATTGTCCGGCGCAGGCCTTGCCGGCGACCTCAACAACGACCTGCGGGTTGATATATGGGACCTGCAACTGTTTTCAACATGGTGGCTGCGCAACTGCAATCGACCGTGAATCTCGGTGCGCAAAGATTAGTCGCCCGCTGCCGCCGTCTTCCTGCGCTGCGCAAACCAGCACAGCAGTATTCCAAGCTCAAAGAGCAGATATAGCGGAATTGCCAGCGAAAACAGCGAAAACACGTCCGAGCCGGGAGTAGCAATGGCTGCAACGACCACGATGCCGAGAATGACGAACTTTCTTGACCCTCGCAGCGCCTGAATCGAAACTATCCCCGCCTTGAACAGGAAAAAAATGGCAACCGGCGTCTGAAAAGCA
>CAYGVZ010000133.1:0-7957 GCA_964353475.1 uncultured Pirellulales bacterium
CGGTAAGTTTTCCACCCGGTACCGCCGGCGTAAGTATCCCGGGAAGCGCCAGCAAGCCGGCCATATCAACTTCGCACTCCGGCTCGCCCGCCGGTGCGACCTTTCCCAGCCGTTTTATGAGCGTCTTCAACGCCCCTTCGTTCAAGTCGAACAGCGCCTCGGCAGGTACGTCTTTCAGCCGAAGCGTGTAATTCACCATCCCCCGCGAAAGCTCTTTTCTCAGCATTGTCTCTACGTCGCCCTCCAGAAACGTGACGGCGTCAGGCAGACGAATATTGGCCTTGAAATACCGGTTGTTGACCGTCCGCACCTCAACTACATAGCTGGCGCCTCTCAGCCGGCCCTCCGCACAACCATATCCGGTCATACTGTTTATCATATCCGAAGGTCTCCCCTAAGTAACTGTCACGGTCATACCCGGTCAATTCCCGGAAGGAGCGGTGTTCACATCGCCCTGCGGGGTAGCAGCCGTTTCACCGCCGGTGGCGGCACCGGCATCAGCACCGGGCGTCGGAGCAGGCGCCGGCGAAGTCGCGGGCAGGGAAGTAGTCGTCTCGGCCTGCTCGCGGACAATGGGCCTGTACCATTTGTCCATTATCAGGGCCAGCAGCAAAAGAACGCTGACCAGCCCGATTGTTACCCAGGTCAGGACATCGCCGGTTTTTGAGCCGAGTATCCCGCCAGCCATCCCGCCTCCAAACGCACTGCTCAGCCCGCCGCCTTTGCCCTTTTGAATCAGCACAATCAGAATCAGCGCCACGGCACAGAGCAGAAACAGCACGCCGATGACTTTCATTACAAGCCCCACGCCCAACACAGGTAAAACTGTCATATTTCTTTCCTTGCAATAGTGAACGATTGTTAAACTGACGCCTTGATAATCGCTATGAAATCGTCTGCCTTCAAGCTTGCCCCGCCGACTAAGAGTCCGTCGACGTCCTTTTGCGACATAAGCTCTGCTGCGTTATCCGCCTTCACGGAGCCGCCGTACTGGATGCGAATCTCCTCGGCAAGCTTACGGCTGTACATATCGGCCAGCAGCTTGCGTATCAATGCGTGCACTTCCTGCGCCTGCTGGGGCGTCGCCGTCAGCCCCGTCCCTATCGCCCAGACCGGCTCGTATGCGACCGTCACAGCCGACATTTTCTCAGGCCCCAGTCCCGCCAGTCCCTTTTTGAGCTGTCGCGTTACCACCTCGGCTGTCTTATCGGCTTTGCGCTCTTCAACAAGCTCTCCAACACAGAATATAGGCAGAAGCCCGCCCAATATGGCGGCGGCAACTTTCTTGTTTATCAATTCATCCGTCTCGCCGATGACGTGCCGCCTCTCCGAGTGCCCGCAGAGCACGTAGGTACAACCGACGTCTTTCAGCATCGCCGCACTAATCTCGCCTGTGAAAGCGCCCTTCTGCTCGAAGTAAAAGTCCTGCGCACCGAGCGCCACCCGCGATGAGCTGATCGCCGTTGAGACCGACTGCAAATACACAAAGGGAGGACACACCGCCACATCTACGGAATCGCCGGCAATGTTTTCCGAGCCGCACACCACCTGCTCGGTAAGCGCAACGCTGCTGTGGCTGTCCGTATTCATTTTCCAGTTGCCTGCGACAAACGGCTTTCTCATCTAAACGCTCCTAATCAATCTTGTTCTTAATCACGCTGCTACTCAAGGGGCTGTTCGCCAGACGTTATCCAATTACCTCGGTGGCCCGCGGAAAACTGCCAAGCACCGAAAGCTGCAGACAATGTTTGCGGGTCTCATCCAGTCCCTTCTGCACCTTTTCCTCGGAGCGATGCCCCTGAAAATCGACAAAGAAATAGTATTCCCACTGCCTCTTCCTGCTCGGACGCGATTCTATGTTTGTCAGGTTTATGCCGTACTTTTTGAAAACGTCGAGCACGTCTGCCAATGCGCCCGCCTTGTGAGCCGTACTGAACAGGATTGCGGTCTTGTCCTCTCCGCTCGGCCTGGCGTCTTCCCTGGCGACCACCAGGAATCTCGTCACGTTGTTGGTAATATCCTCGATGTTCTCACAGATGATCTTCAGGCCATATAGCTCCGCAGCAACGGTTGAGCCGATGGCCGCGGCCTTCGACTCGGCGGCAGCCATCTGGGCGGCCCTGGCTGTCGAGGCCACAGGTATCACATTGGCTTCCTCAAAGGTCGAGCTTAGCCAGTTTCGGCACTGGGCAAAAACCTCCGGCTTGGAATATATCTTTTCGACCTCTTTGAGCGGGCAGTTTGCCAGAAGGTTGTGATGGACCGCCATCAGGACCTCGGAGCAGATTTTCACATTCGAATCAATCAGGGCATCCAGCGTCTCAATCACGCCTCCGCCCGCAGTATTTTCTACCGGCACAAGGCCCAGGTCGCAATGGCCCCGGCTGACTTCATCAAAGATGCCGCGGATGTCGTTCTGCGGCTCGTAGTCAACGCTCTCGCCAAACTTGAGCATGGCGGCTGTATGGCTGAAGCTGCCCGCAGGGCCAAGATACCCAATTCGCAAAGGCCTCTCTAACACAAACGACCCGCTCATCAGCTCCCGCCAAATCGCGGTCAGACACTTATCAGGCAGCGGCCCTTTGTTGGCCTTGGCTACCTTCTCGAGCACCTCTTTCTCACGGTCGGGCGCATAAATGGGCTTGCCTGCTTTGCTCTTGAGCTTGCCCACCTTGATAACAACCTTGGCGCGCTCGTTGAGCAGTTCCACAAGCTTATGGTCAATTTCGTCTATCTTGTTACGCAGTTCGTCCAGAGACATAAGATACGCCCTAAGCAGCCGCCTGACGTGCAGCCGCTTCAAAACCTGTTAAACCCCTTATTTTACAGAAATTACCCTTTACGTCAACGTATTTGCCGGGTAAATGTGATTTTATCAGATATGAACAAACAGATAAAATACGCAATTCTCAAGACCAGATGGGGCTGGTTCGGCCTTGCCGCCGATGAAAATGCCCTCATTCGCACCCATTTGCCTGCCTCAAGCCGTCAGGCCGTCAAGACCCGACTCCTCAAGGGCTTGTCCAAACCCCAATACGATGCAGACCTCTTTAAGCGGCTACAGAGTCAGGTCATTGCCTGCTTTGCCGGCAGCAAGGTAGATTTCACTACTGGAATCAATGTTTCCCTTGACGGACTGCCTGAATTTGCAAAACGGGTCCTTGTTATTTGCCGGGGCATTCCGTATGGCCGGACGGCAACTTACTCTCAATTGGCCGCTCGTCTTGGCAAACCCAAAGCCGCCCGTGCAGTCGGCAACGCCCTTGCCAATAACCCCATCCCCTTAATCATCCCCTGCCATCGCGTCTTGCGGAGTGACGGCTCCCTCGGCGGCTTCTCCGCCCCCGGCGGAACCGCTACAAAAGCCAATCTGCTCGCACTTGAACGCCGGGCAGGGAAATGATACCGTGTTTGCCAAAGGTACGGCCGTCATTGCCGGTACAACCGATGTGATTTTGTCCGGTCAGGGAGAACCCCTGGATAATAGATAGTTGAGAAGAACAGTAGTTATGGGCGATGCGATTTAAGGAGAAGTGGATTATGAGTCAGAAATCATTCAGGAAGGTAGTTGCAGCAGTTGCGGTCCTGGTTGGTATCGTGCCGGCGTTGAGTGTCTTCGCAGCGGAAGCGGCGCCGGCGGAAAAAGCCGAGCCAAAGCCGGCACAAAAGGCCGAACCGAATGCCCCACCGAAGGCCGGGCTGGAGGCGGTGCTGGGTGAGTGGAATCTGAAATATTCAATACAGGACCGTGACATCGAGTGCAAACTGACGATTTCAAAAAATCAGGATGGGACGTTGGCAGGCAAGTGGGAAACCGGCTTCGGCGAGAACGTTGTATCAAACGTGAAGTTCGAGGGCGGTAAGCTCACATTGAGTCGCAAGACCAAGGTTCAGGACCGCGAGTTCGAATCGACCTTTGAAGGCACCGTAGCAGGCAATCAGATGACAGGTATGATTAAGAGCGAGATGGGCGAGATACCCGCTTCCGGAACCCGCGCAGCACCGACGGTAAAAATTGCAATCGCGGGCAAATGGGAGCTTACGACTACATCGGATGCGGGCACACGGACCCGCATTCTGACGATTAACAATGATATGACGGGGACATACCAGATGCGCGACGGCGATGTCCCCATCAAGGACCTTAAGCTGGACGGCAGCAAATTGAGCTTCAAAGCGGAGTCGGCCGGCGGCGACCAGACCTTTACGATGGAATTCGCGGGCGAAGTCAGCGGCGACACGCTCAAGGGGCAGTTCACAACCCCGCGAGGCACACGTGACGTGACAGGCAAGAAAGTTGCGGCAGAGGCCGGCAAGTAATCGCAGGCCCGGACGCGGACAGGCAGAGATGGCGCACGTCAACATTGAAATAAAAGCGAGGTGCCGTGCGCCCCGGCGTATTCGAGCCGTGCTGAGCAAGCACGGCGCCCGCTTTGTCGGCGTCGATAACCAGACAGATACATACTTCAAAGTGCCGCAAGGCCGATTGAAGCTCCGCGAGGGCAATGTCGAAAACGCCCTCATCTTCTACAATCGCCCAAACAAATCAGGCCCGAAACAAGCCGACGTATGCCTTTATCGCTGTCAACCAAGCTCGGGATTAAAGGATGTGCTGGCAGGCGCTCTCGAAGTGCTCACCGTCGTTAGGAAAAAACGCGAGATTTACTTCATCGGCAACGTCAAGTTCCACATCGACAAGGTTGACGGCCTTGGCGGCTTTGTGGAAATTGAGGCGATTGACAAGACGGGGATAATCGGGAAGAAAAAGCTGCTTATCCAGTGCCGGCGGTTTATGAAGTTATTCGGCATAAGAAAAACCGACCTAGTTGACCGCTCGTACAGCGATATGGTCGCGACGAAACAACATCGACAGCCGGGTTGAGGAGGTAATGGTAGCTATTCGAGGTGGACGACGCTGGTCTTGCGGTCGGCGTCAAGCGAGGCCTTCTTTATCGCATCGTAAAGGGCGCGCGGCTCCCTGACCTTTTCAAAGACAAACTCCGGGTCGGATTTGTCTGTTGTTACGACTGTCACCGTCCCGACGCCGGCGATAATGTCCAGGAAATTTCGTCTTAGTTTCAAATCGACTATGCGGAACATATCGATGTTGTCAACCTGCCGGTCGAGGATGCCCTTGCTGTGCTCAATCCTCTCGGTCGAAACCTCGTAGTGAGTCATCTTCAGATTCATCGCCTTGAGCGTCAGTATCAGGACAACGGTTATCGCAATGCCAAGCCCAAACAGGAATCGATACTTGCCGACGACGGCTGCGTTCTCGGCGGACAAACGCAGGAAGGAAAGCCGCTCAACGTGATACGACATCAAAAAGACCGCAATCGCAAGAACAACTGTGCCTTTCACCGCTGCCCCCGTCATTGCCCAAAGCGACGGCTGAGCCGCAAACAGGATATCGCCGTCCTGCTCCTGCTGAGGTGATTCCGCGTTCGGTTCTGCTGCACCGGCCCGCAGCGCCTTTGCGCGAGGGGTATTGAGAAATTCGCCGCAATAGCGGCACTTTACCGCCGCTGTTAATATCGTCTCGGCGCAAAACGGACACGTTTTCGTTGCTGACGTATCGATATTCATACCTAATCTATATCGGAAACCTCAGTCCACTTGTCTCAACCATTTCTTAGGTCCTTCGATAGCTCCAATCAGACCACAATGGGCGATTTGGTAAGCGTCTTTTTTGCCCAATTTCATCAATGCTTCAATATTCGGAACGTCAATACGAAAATTAAAGGATAGCCGATAACCCTCTGAAATACCGGCACTTTACCGCCGCGGCCAATATCGTCTCGGCGCAAAACGGACACACCTTTGTCTGTGATGTAGTAACCTGCATACCGTATATATCGGAAAATACCCCTTAAACCACCCAGTGCTTTCCATTCTGCCGTAGTGGACCTCGAAGCGAAATTTTTGTAAAAAAATGTAAAATTCGCTTGACATAGAGTAAAGAATACATTACATTATGTGCGATATAACATACATCAGATAGGAGAATCAGGTATGAACAGAATACAAAAAATGGCGTGGTTGATGGTAATTTGTATATCAGCAGGGGCCATTCTTGCCGCAATTGCGATAGCAGTATTACACTTCGTAGTCGGAATGCCCTGGTCAATAGCCAAAGCAGGACTGGGGTTTTTGGGAATTGCCGGTTTCGGCGGTTTGGGGCCATTGATTTTCAAAAAAGACACAGGCAAAATAACCTGCGATGAGCGAGACACGCTTATCAACAGATTAGCGGCAATAGCGGGATTCGGGTCGGCTTACATGGTCGTGGGCCTGGCGTGTATGCTGCCATTTTTCATACTGGGGCCTCGAGCAACCGTCTCAATAACATGGCTGCCGATGATTTTCATGGCGGCAGGTCTCACCTCATTCTTTGTGCACTCGGTAGCGATACTGGTTCAATACGGTCTTGGGGGCAGGGATGGCCATGGGCGAACTTAAGAACCAGATTCGTCGGCTGAGATTTGAAAAAGGCGAGATGACCCAGCAGCAGTTAGCCGACCTTGCGGGCGTTACGCGGCAAACCATAATCGCGATGGAGCAGGGTAAATACGCACCCTCGCTGCCCCTGGCCTTTCGAATCGCAAAGGCGCTGGACTCGACGGTTGAAACCGTCTTCCAGTACCACGAGGAAGAGAAATAGGCGGATTGCCTTTTGCGGTCTTACCGCCTAAAATAGCCGCGGGATGACTGCCCAGACAGGAACATACCGCGTTTTCGTAAGCGCCGCTGAGCCGAGTGCAGACGCCCACTGCGCCGGCCTGATAAACGCCTTGCGGCACATACCTGGCAAGGTCGAGTGTGTTGGCGTGGGCGGGCCTAAAATGACTGACGCTGGCTGCGAACTGCTTGAGCAAACCGGCGACAGGGCCGCTATGGCTTACAATGCCTTCGCACACATCGCTCATTACTACAAACTCATAAGACGCATCGCGGCATACCTGCAAACCAGCAAGCCCGACCTTGTTGTCGTCTGCGATTCACCGGCGTTTAATTTTCACGTCGCAAAGGCGGCCAAAAAACTCGGCATCCCGACTCTATTCTACGTCGCACCGCAACTGTGGGCCTGGGCGCCGTGGCGAATAACGAAACTGCGTAAGTATTGCGACCGCCTGTGCTGCATCCTGCCGTTCGAGCAGGAGTGGTTCGGCTCAAGAGGCGTCAATGCCGTCTTTGTCGGCAATCCGCTTCTTACCGAACTCAACATCGCCGACATAAAGGCGGCGAGGCACAACTACGACGGCTTTAGCCCGAAGAACGCCAGGATTGCACTTATGCCCGGCTCGCGCGCTGCGGAAATCGCCTCGCTCTGGCGGCCGATGCAGGAGATTGCAGTCCGCCTCAATAAGAAATTTCACGGCATCTCATTCACCACGGTCGCAGTCGATGGGAAGACAAAGCAGGCCCTCGATTCCACACGGCTGCTCGGCTTTCAGTGCAAATATACGGTCGATTCGGTCCATCAGACGGCGAGGAACTGCGATTTTGCAATCGTTGCCAGCGGCAGCGCAACGCTCGAGACCGCCGCCGCCGGCTGCCCGATGGTGATTATGTACCAATCCAGCCCGGTCCTCTGGCACTTGGCCGGCAGATGGCTGGTAACGACAAAATTCCTGTCGCTGGTAAATATCCTCGCCAAACAGGAGCTTGTCCCGGAGTTTATGCCCTATTTCCGCTCAGTCGAGCCGATAGCCGATACAATCGGGCAACTCCTGCAAAGCGCCCCAACATTGGCGCAGACCAGCGCCGAGCTAATCAGGATGGTCCTTCCGCTGGCTGAGAAAAAAGCGGCCCGCGAAACCGCCCAAATCATCTCTGAAATGCTCCGCTCAACACCGAAAAGGACATCCGAAGAATAAGCAGGACTGAGTCCGCCCCAGGCGGACCCAGCCCGATTATGGAGGAGGGTGTCAAGTTGAAGATAACTTCTCGCTTACTT
>CAYGVZ010000134.1:0-7867 GCA_964353475.1 uncultured Pirellulales bacterium
CTGCCTGCCCTGAGTGAAGTCGAAGGGCCGGCGCCCATTGACTCAAACAGTAAAAAGACCGTCGTGCCGGTGGCGTCCTGCGTAAGGGTTTGGTCAATCCGGACCCCTATCTGTTCGCCGGCAACAACCTTGCCCTCCACTAAATGGGCGTCAATCAACTTGTAGGTAAGCGACCGTCCCAAATTTCAAATCCTTTCATCTGAGTTCCGTTGTAGTTTAGCAGCAATGACGTGCAAATACAATTGCACAGGCGGTCATACCTCGGCTGGTATGGGCGAGGGCGAGTGGCACTTTACAAACAGAAAGACGGCCTTACCTCTTGGAGGTAAGGCCGTCTTTTCGACTCATTAAACAGTACTAATCGGCCCGCACGGAATCCGGGCCACGATGGGCGTTAGTTAGGATTCGGTCCTGCGTTCTGGGGTTCGTTCACCAGCACCGCATCGGTCGGCGACATCGGCCACATATACAACGCAGCAGGAACGCCTGGGTTCGCTGTGTCTCTGTCGTGGGCAGGGAAAGCGTTGCCGCACTCGCGCTGCCTCTTGCCCTCGTTGCCCACGGGAAGCGTGGCTGCCGGCCACATACTCCAGATATTGTCCTTGTCAACACCTACGTTGGCGGTCTTCGCAAACGCCACGCTGTTATCAACATACAACACGTTCTGACCCTCTCGCTGGTGCGCAGCCGAGTTGATGGTTTTTTCGGGGTCCTTGTATTCACTCGCTTGTCCAGCGGGCCAATACTGCAACGGCGTCTTCGCTGTCGGGTTTTTGGCTAACTCGTCCGCTGCGAGCGTGGCCTCGACTGGCGCGGACCCACTGCTCGACAGAAGGTACTTGGCATTTGTATCGAGGAAGGGGCTTCTGTCGGCAGCCACCGGGCTTGCCGGGTTGCTGTTTAGGCTAACGGGGAATCCGTTTACCGGATCGCCCCCCGACGGCTTCCGACAATAAGGCATATGGTATGAGTAGCTGTTGTACAAGCCCGGTTTGTGTCCGAAATCCCATGCCCTGGTGTAGTCGGTCAGATTCTTCGCTATGGTCCACTCACTGAGCTTAAAGGTCTTTACCCCGACATCTCCCTTGCAGTTAAACTGTTTTACGGTCACATCGGCATACTTTACGAGCAGGTAGAAGCTGGCCCCGATAGTAGCTTTCCCCCATGTCCCTTCCGGGGTGCACTCGTTAAAAATGCCGGGGTACCCTCTGTTGCCGGAATCAGCAAAGTTCGCCACCCTGCCTGTGTTGTCCCACATTGCGCAGGTGCAGCCGGCAATCGGAAACTCTTCCTTATGGTCGTTGGCGTACAACACCATTGCCTTGCCGATACCGGACAAGTTGGTACCGCAGACCATACGATAGGCAAGCTGCCTGACCCGTGCCAGGGCAGGCATCAGAATGCCCATCAGCAGAGCTATGATGGCGATGACGACCAGCAGCTCCACCAGTGTAAAACCTTTCTTTCTCATAGTTGTTCTCCTTTACTTTATTCGAGATTCGCAAACCAGCCGTTCATGAGCACTATTTGTTGGAATGTCCCAAACGGATTAGTACACCCCTTGAACATAATCGGAAAAACCGCCGTCCATATTCTGCGAATCTCCTTTTTACTTTATGTTTCGCTCAATAACGGCTGGTCCAAGTTCAATTGACAACATTTTATAGGACTTCTCGTTTCAGCGTCTCTGCTCGGTCATAACAGTCGCGAGTATAGACAAACGCAATCAGAGTTCTGCTGGCAGGTAGATTTGAGATATGAACAAAAAACCACAATTATGATGACGACTTTTACGTTATTATGATAACACCTTTTGCAACCTACCTGTCACCATTATTAAGTTTACTCCAGTTAATGGTTTCTGTCAAGTGATTTTTCGGCAGATTTTGGTGGGTAGCTTGAAATTTCCGGCGTTTTGCTTAGAATATGTGTTTTCCGCCCAAAAATACGGCTGTAGGTGTTGAAAAATGGACGTTGACGGCATAAGAAGAGTCCTCAAGAAACACGGCCAGGGCCATCTCCTGGCTTTCTGGGACCAATTGGACGTTACGGGGAGGCAGAACCTCCTTGCGCAGATACAGCAGCTTGATTTCGACCAGCTCGACTGCTGGATTGCCCAGTACGTCAGGAATCCCGCCTCAGGTGTCGTGCCGGGCAACTTTACCCCGGCACCATCCTATACGCCGACCCCTTCCAACCCTGCTCTGCAAACCAAATATGCCCAGGCACGGCAGTTGGGTACCCGCCTGATATCCGAGGGCAGGGTCGCCGCATTTGTTGTGGCGGGCGGACAAGGGACCCGGCTGGGCTTCGATGGGCCAAAGGGCAACTTCCCCGTCAGCCCCGTGGCAAACAAGACGTTATTTGAGATATTTGCCGAAACCATCCTCGCCGTATCAGACAGGCACAATGTGCCCTGTCCCTGGTACGTTATGACCAGCCCTTTGAACTATGCCGCCACGATTGACATCTTCCGAGCAAACGACTACTACGGCCTCAAGCAAAAGGACGTCTTCATATTCCAGCAGGGGACATTACCTAACTTCGACCTGGCCGGAAGGATACTTCTGGCTGACAAGGGGACAATTGCCTGCTCACCTGACGGCCACGGCGGCAGTTTGAAGGCGCTGTACGCCAGCGGTGCGATTGCCGATATGAAAAAACGCGGCATTGAGCTTATCAGCTACTGGCAGGTGGATAACCCCCTGGTCAATATATTCGACCCGCTCTTCATCGGTCTGCACGCGCTCGACGGCTCAGAAATGTCGTCAAAGGCGCTGGTGAAAACGGGCCCTTTTGAAAAGGTGGGCAATTTTTGCCTCGTTGACGGCAAAATGACGGTAATCGAATACAGCGACCTGCCGGATGAGCTGGCGGAGAAACAAAATCCCGACGGCTCGCTCGTGTTTGAACTGGGCAGCATCGCTATTCATCTGATTAGCGTTGCGTTTGTCGAGCGTCTTAACGCGCAGGGCTTCGCGCTGCCGCTGCACAAGGCCGTCAAGAAAATCCCGTACATCAACGAACACGGCGAGAAGATCAATCCCGACAAGCCCAACGGCGTTAAACTGGAAAGTTTTGTTTTTGACGCCCTGCCGCTGGCCTCGAAATCAATTGTCCTTCAGACGATACGAACCGAGGAATTTGCCCCGACCAAAAACGCAACAGGCGTTGACAGCGTTGAGACAACAAAAGCCCTAATGGTCGAACGCGCAGCCGGCTGGCTTGAGTCCATCGGCATACCCGTCCCGCGCAAACCCGACGGCTCCGCCGACTGCCTGATAGAAATCGCACCCTCTTTTGCCTTGACAAAAGACGACCTGAAGCAGAAACTGGCGGACATACCGACAATCAAATCCGGCGACGAGATATACCTGGGCTAACAATCCTTTGGTTTTGGGGAGCGAGCAATGATTTTTGAAAAGGCAGAGATAGTAAAACGCTACGAAAAGAACCCCATTATAACCGTAGCCGACCTGCCTTGCAGGAGCAACGCCGTCTTCAACTCCGGCTGCATCAAGGACAAAGGCCGATACATTATGATGTTGCGAATCGAGGACGTTGACGGCGCACAGCATTTCCGTATGGCCTACAGCAAGGACGGCATCCGCTTTGACATCTCCAAAGACCCGGTCAATATCCCCCACTCGGACGATATGGAGTTTTTCGAATTGCTCAGATACGACCCTCGCATCACAAAGCTCGACAACACATACTACATTTGTTATGCGGCACACGGCACAAAAGGTGTGCGGGTATGCCTCATTCAGACGGATGACTTTGTGAAGTTCAGGCGCATCGGGTACATTTCTCAGCCGGATAATCGTAACGGCGTTCTCCTGCCGGAGAAAATCAAGGGCCGGTATGTTCGTTTTGACAGGCCGACAATGGCCCACGGCCAGGGCGGCAAAGGCGAGATGTGGATTAGTTACTCACCCGATTTGATTCACTGGGGCGAATCTAAAATCGTCGCCGAGACGCGGGCCGAGCGCTGGGACGGCCACAAAATTGGTGCAGGCCCTGCCCCAATCAAAACTAAAGACGGGTGGCTGCTGCTCTATCACGGCGTATATGAACGGTGCAACGGACTTGTATATAGAACGGGCGCGATGCTGCTCGACCTCGAAGACCCGTCAAAGGTAATCGCAAGAAGCAACGGCTATATCCTCGGCCCGCAGGAGGACTACGAGCGCCGGGGCGATGTTGATAACGTTATCTTTGTCACCGGCAATGTCCTCGAAAACGACGGCACAGTCAAAATATACTACGGCGCAGCGGACACCGTTATGTGCCTTGCATTCGCCAAGCTCGACGACCTGATTTACGCTGCAAGAAACTATTGACCCAGCAATTTGCCGGTGGCCTGATTGGAAAGGAGCTGTAAAATGAGAACCAAATCAATTTTGACATCAGTTCTTATTCTGTGCATGTTGCTGCTTGGCTCGTGTAGTAAGAAGCCCAGCCAGCAGTACGCTGTCACTTCCTTTGGCGCCGTCGGCGACGGCAAGACCGTCAATACCGTTGCAATCAATAAGGCAATCAACGCCTGCGCATCAACAGGCGGCGGGACGGTCATCATACCGGCAGGCACTTTCGTTACAGGTCCAATTGAACTGTTGACGAATGTAACGCTGCACCTTGAGTCCGGCGCGATATTGCAGGGCAGCGCAAATCTGCAGGATTACCGCGTGGGGGAAAGAAGGTTCGGCCTCGTTAGAGCAAACAAAGCCGACAACGTTGGTATCACCGGCCCAGGAACCATAGACGGCATAGGGACATCGTTTATGGATATGAATACGCCGAGGAACTACCCTCACTGGACGCCGGAAGACATCGACCCGAATTTCACCCGCCAGGGACAGGACTATATGCAGGCGAAATTCGGCACAGCCGATGGCCCCGTCGTTTACCACGCAAGACCCGGCAACCTGCTTGTCCTCTCGAACTGCAAGAACGTACATATCAGTGAAGTTACCTTTGCCAACTCGCCCGTCTGGACGGTGCGTCTCGATAACTGTGAAGACGTTGTCGTATCGGGTATTCGCATAAAGAACTCATTACTTGTACCCAACAGCGACGGGATTCACTGTACGTCGTGCAAAAACGTACACATAAGCGATTGCGAAATTTCAGCAGGAGACGACTGCATCGCCATAACCTGTATCGGCGACAGGCATCATCAGGAGGTCCTGGGCGGCGAAATCGGCGGCGGCGGAAAAACCGAGAACGTAACGGTCACCAACTGCACACTTCAGTCGCGCTCAGCCGGCGTCCGCATCGGCTACACCGGCGGCGACATCAGCAACATAACGATGAGCAATCTGACTATCCGCGAATCCAACCGCGGACTATTGGTCAATGCCCGCGACGGCGGCTCGGTAAAGAATGTTCTGTTCTCCAACATTACTATCCAGACGCGGCTGCACACAGGCCACTGGTGGGGACAGGCAGAACCAATCCACGTCTCGGCCATACGAATGGATGCAAACGACGCCAACCTCGGTACTATCAGCAACATCCGCTTCTCGAACATCGTTGCTGAATCCGAAAACGGCATCGTCGTTTACAGCGAAGAACCGGGCAGCATCAAAGACATCGTTTTTGATAACGTCAAACTGCTCGTGAAGAACAGCCCCCTCAATGAGTCCTACGGCGGCAATATCGACCTGCGAGCCACCTACGACCTCAAGTATGGCATCTTCAAGTATGACATCGCAGGTCTGTACGCACATAACGTCGCCGGACTGCGGATTTGCGATTTCCAGATTGCCTGGGATGACAATCTGCCGGAGTTTTTCAATCACGCGATATGGTGCGAAAATTTCAACGACCTCCTGATAGATGGCTTCACGGGCAGACAGCCGCACAAGGGCGAAAGTCGGGCTGCTATCGCGCTGAACAACGGCAGCGATGTCACCATCCGCAACTGCAAGGCCGATGATGGAACGGGCGTCTTCCTCTCGCATTCCAATGTTGCCGACTCACGGCTGTTTGTGAACAACGACCTGTCAAAGGCACAAAAGGCCATTGAGCCCGAAAAATCGGAATTCCGCGACTTCGGCAACTTCGGGCCAAAGTAGCGTCCCGCGTCGAAAGTGCCTTCGGTTGCTTCGTGAGAACTCCAGGAGCATCAGATTGAGATGACAGATGATTGATGTGGTTCTTAACGTGGATGCCCTTGAAGGCATCAAACAGACAGAAGATGAGACGATCGATTTAATTATCGCCGACCCCCCCTATGGTCTTGGTAAAGATTACGGAAATGACTCAGACAGACGTCCCAAGACCGAATTTCTGCGATGGACCGAGAACTGGCTTGAACTGGTCATTCCCAAACTAAAATCCACAGGAAGCATCTATTTGTTTGCTACATGGCGGTATAGCCCGGAGATATTTGTTTTCCTGAAAAAAAAACTTATTATGCTAAACGAGATTATCTGGGACCGTAAAGTCCCGAGCATGGGGGGCAGCACTCGACGATATTCTTCCGTCCATGATACTATCGGGTTCTTCACAAAAACCCAGGATTACTTCTTTGACCTCGATGCCGTCAGAATTCCCTACGACGAAGAAACCAAAAAGGCCAGAACACGGTCCATCTTCGTTGGCAAGAAATGGCTGGAGGTTGGATATAATCCAAAGGATGTGTGGTCCGTCTCGCGACTGCATCGCATTCATGCTGAACGAGAAGAGCATCCCACCCAAAAGCCAATGGAGATTATCGAACGGATGGTGAGGGCAAGCTGCCCCAGGGGCGGCCTTGTGCTTGACCCATTTGCCGGTTCAGGAACGACCGTCGAGGCATGCATACGGAATGAACGACATTTTATCGCTTTTGAGATAAACCCTCAATACTGTCGAATCATTGAGGATAGAATCGCCCGAGTTCGCTCAGACATACGCAATCGGCTGCCTTTGCGTGAGTACCAGCCCAGGGAGAACCAGAACTCTGCGACTCATAGCCATATCGACCCCACATTATTCAAGAATGGCCCGGCAGGGAAACGGACCTTATCTTGTAAATAGTGCCGTCGTAAGCGCGAATTCCGGCTCAAGGCCGCAATGACAGCCAAACCGCATTTGCCTGCAAATGGCGCAAGCCATGCTGCGCAGCTGAATCTCACCCTTGGGTCCCCGCGCCGAATGTTCCGCTTGAAAACAATCAGTAATAAATATAAGATAATCGGTCGTTGCGGTGAGAGTAGCTCAGTTTGGATAGAGCATTGGATTGTGGTTCCAAGGGTCGCGGGTTCGAATCCCGTCTCTCACCCTTTACTCATCGCTTGTACCGGGTCTGATGCACGCTGCACATTGTCAGATGGGTGATGGTCTGCGTCTTCGATAAATGAGCGGGCAATGGCGGCAAGGGCGGCGGCGCGCTGCTGCGCGTTTGTGCCGGCGGCTGTCGGGCAGTCAATGGAGATTGCCTGCTCGATGATTTGCTTTTGCATCTCTGTTACAAAGAAGACGAGGGGAATTGCGAAGACGCCGGTGGACGGCGGCGGCTTGGAGGACAGCGAGAGATTGCATAATCGTTCGATTTGCTTTGCCGTCTGCGGGAGCAGTTTGCCAAGTTCGCCGATGCTGTACTTTTTCTTCAGCCGTCTCAGCAGGGCGAGTTTGCTGCTGAGTTCATCCCGGCCGCACAATCGGTTGAGCGTGGCCAATAGAATATCCGTTTGCTCGTCATCGACATCCCATACGATGCAGTCGGCCTCTTTACAGCCGAGCTGCTGCAGGGCCTTGACGCGGTGATGGCCGTTGATTATCTGGTAGCAGTCATTCTTTTTCGGATGGGGCCTGACAACAATCGGCTCATATCTGCCCGTCCTTTCGATATTGCGCACCAGCTTGTGAAAATTCTCTT
>CAYGVZ010000135.1:0-7820 GCA_964353475.1 uncultured Pirellulales bacterium
CAGTTCTGCGAATTGGTATTGAGCTTCTCGGTCTCACTGAGGATGAAGACCTTTCTTTGGGAGAGGGCGGGCTTGCTTGCGGCCTTGGCGATGACGAACTCGCGCACAACGTCTATAGAGAAATCAACGGGCGTTTTCCTGCTTTCGTTGCCTTCCGTAAACTGCAGCAACTCCTTATAGACGTGGTGAAAATCGGGATGTGCGTCTGATTCGAGAAGTCGGCAGGACTCGCATTTGCCGCAACTGTCGCTAAAATCCTTTTCAACAACCGGATTCCGGCATAAAAGCAACCTGGCGAACTCGCGGGCCGTCTTGAATTTGCCCACACCTTCGGGGCCTGCGAAGATATACGCGTGCGCGACCCTGTCCGCCGCGTACGCCTTTTGCAGGATGTTGATTGCCTTGTCCTGGCAGAATATATCTTTCAACGACATCTTTTAGATGACCTTATTTACAGCATCGATTATTTTTGCGTGGACATCCTCAACGCCCGGTGCGGCGTCTATAACAGCAAAGTTCTCTCGCGTCTTAGCCGATTCAAGAAAACCCTGGCGGACTTTCTCGTGGTAATCGCTGCCTTTTTGTTCCATCCTGTCTCGGTTGCGCTTCAATCGCTGCGAGGAGGTCTCCAGGTCAACATCGAGAATAATGGTCAAATCCGGCCAGGGCCTCTCGATACAACTGTTCGCAATGTTTATGACTTCGTCGATTCCAAACCCGCCCGCATATCCCTGATATGCGCACGTGCTGGATAGCCACCTGTCAACAACAACGCACTTGCCTGCATCGAGCGCCGGTTTAATTTTCTCCGACCACAACTGCACCCTCGCCGCCATATACAGCATCACTTCTGTTGCAGTTGTCATTGCGATATGTTCGGGATTGAGCAGGATATGGCGAATCTTCTCGCCGATGGCAGTCGCGCCCGGCTCGCGGAAACTGACCACATCGACGCCCCGCCCAGCCATCCATTCCACAAGCAGCTTTACCTGCGTTGTCTTTCCGCACCCATCCGGCCCGTCAACGACGATGAATTTGCCGACTAATCTCTTATTGCTCATTATTTCCAACCTTTAGCGGTGGCTACTTTTTGGGCAAGTTCCTCACCGTAACACCTTCGGATGACTTCATTTACGACTTGACACCTTGTGAACTCAGGGTGTTGCTCCTTTATATCATCGATTAGCTCCTGACGTGCTTTGTTACTCAAGTCAAAGGATATTTGTGCCCTTTGTTCGCCGGTTAAGCTGCGAAGATACTCAATCTGCTTTCTGTGTGCGTCCGGCGTTGTATCAAGAGGAATATAATTCATAATCGCATCTTATTCCATTATCGAGTCAGTTGCAAATTTTCGGGGCCGAGGAGGTATCGCATCTTTTTGCAGAATTCGACATCGGGCGTAACCGAGAACTGTTTATCGGCGGCGGCGAAAACCTTTCCTTTGTCGGTCCTGATTGCGACGTAAACCGGGCTGTTGCCCCTGTGGTGCGTGCAGATGCTCTTTATCTCGGCGATTTTCTCCCTGGTCGCATCCTTTGCATCAAGATTTATTCTCACCTTTGCGGCAAGTTTCTCGGTTACTTCATCAAGGCCAATCAGCTCCGAGCATATAATATTAGGTTTTTCTCTTCTGAAATCGACCCGGCCTTTGACGAAAACGACTTTGTCGTTGGCGAGGAGTGCGTGGAACTGGTTGAGGGTTTTGGGGAAGAGGACGACCTCGGCCTGCCCCTGCAAGTCCTCCAGTACAAAGACGGCCATTTTTGAGCCGGCGTTTTTGCCCGTCCTGGTCAGGTTATAACGGATTTTCGTTATCATTCCGCCAATGACGATGTCTTTTTCCTGGCTGAGACCGGCAATCTGAGCGGTATTCATTGTTGAATAAAGGTTTATTGTTTCAGCATAATGGCTGAGCGGGTTGCTGGTAACGTAGAAGCCGAGGACTTCCTTTTCATAAGAGAGCATCAACGGCTCAGGCCAAGGCGGGACGTTGGGCAGCCGCCGATGGTCTTGAGAGTAATCGGTTTGAGCGGCTTTGGCGAAGAAGCTCATCTGGCCGTTATGTTTGTCGGCCTGAGTGGTTGCACCCGCCTGCATCGCCTGTTCGGCACCTGCCAGCATCTGGGCGCGGTTGCCGCCTAAGCGGTCGAATGCGCCCGCCTTTATGAGCGATTCGATGACCTGCTTGTTGACGATGCGCAAATCGATGTTTTCACCGAAGTGGAACAAGCTTTTGAATTTACCGGCTTTTTCCCGTGCAGTGGTGATTTGCTCGACCGCCTTCTCGCCGACGCCCTTTACGGCGGCCAGGCCGAAACGTATCACGCCTTTTTTTACCGCAGAGGGCGCAGAGTGTAATCCATGTTTTTTCTCTGCGGTCTCAGCGTGCTCGGCGGTAATAATTTGGTCTGCGTCTTTGTAAAGCGGCGTGAAATCGACCCCGCTTTCGTTGATGTCCGGCGCGAGGACCTCTATGCCCATACTGGAACATTCGCCGATGTATTCGACCACCTTGTCGGTATCGCTCATTTCGTATGTCAGAAGCGCCGCCATATACTCGATGGGCCAGTGGACCTTCATATAGGCGGTCTGATACGCAATGAAGGCATAGCGGGTCGAGTGGCTCTTGTTGAAGCCGTAGCCGGCGAAACGCTCGATAAGCTCAAAAATATCCTCGGCCTGCTGTTTCTTGAGGCCCTTGCTGACGCAGCCGGCGCTGAACCTCTCTCGCTCCTTTGCAATAGTCGCTGAATTCTTTTTGCTTATCGCCTTTATGAGCGTATATGCCTCGCGCAGGGGGATGTCGCCCAGCCGGTTGCATATCCGCATTACCTGTTCCTGATAGACCATAATCCCGTAGGTTTCATCGAGGATTTCTTTCATAATGGGATGCGGCACGGACCACTTGCCGCCGTGTTTGCGGTCGCAGTAGTCGCCTATCAGCGTCATCGGGCCGGGCCGGTACAGGGCGTTGGCGGCAATCAAGTCCTGTATGCGGTCGGGCTTCATTCGTATGAGCAGCTCCTGCATCCCGCCCGATTCGAACTGGAATACGCCCTTTGTTTTGCCGCCGGCAAAAAGATGGAAGACCTTCTTGTCGCCGAGGTCGAGCTTTTCAAGGTCGATATCTTTGCCGTGAATCTGTTTGACTAACTGCCGCGCCCGCTCGAGGACGCTGAGGGTTTTAAGACCTAAAAAGTCCATTTTCAGCAGCCCGGCTTTCTCGACCATCGGCCCTTCGTATTGCGTAACTATGTCCTCCGTGCCGGGGGGCTTATAGAGAGGAACAAAATTGGTCAGCGGCTCATCCGCTATGACGACTCCCGCTGCGTGAACCGAGGCGTGCCGGGCGAGTCCTTCGAGCTTTTTGCTTATGTCGATGACTTTTCTGATTTGCTCGTTCTGCTCGTAGGTCTGCTTCAACTGCGGCTCGGTTTCGAGGGCGACATCGAGGGTGATGCCGAGCGATTCGGGCACGAGCTTTGCCAGCCGATCGGCCTCGTGCAGGGGAACATCGAGGACCCGGCAGATGTCGCGTATGACGGCCCTGGCCTTCATTGTCCCGAAGGTGATTATCTGCGCCACGTGCCCGTATTTCTGGCGGACGTAGTCGATAATCCGGGCGCGACCGACCTGGCAGATATCGATGTCGATATCGGGCATCTCGTTTCTCTGCGGGTCCATAAACCGCTCAAAAAGCAGGTCGTATTCGAGCGGGTCAACGTCGCACAGGCCCAGGCAGTAGCCAACTAATGTCCCCACGCCGCTGCCTCTTGCTCCCACCGGTATATTGTTCTTGTGGGCGTAGTTGCACAGGTCCCAGACGATGAGGAAGTAGCTTGCGAAACCCTTCGACTCGATTACGTCCAATTCCCGGTCGAGCCGCTCTTTTACCTGGTCGGTGATTTTCCCGTAAATTTGCTGAGCGTTCTGATAGCAGATCTTCGTGAGGAACTCTTCGGGTGCAGAGCCGTCTTCTGGCCTGAAACGCGGCGCGTGGCGCGTCTTCAAATCCAGCTCGACGTTGCAGCGTTCAGCGATTGCGATTGTGTTGTCGCAGGCGGCGGGCGTATCGGAAAAAAGCTCTCTCATCTGGGCCGGATTTTTGAAAAACACGTCCGGCGGATAAATCAACCTGTCGGGGTCGGTTGCCTTCTTGCCGGTGCTTATCGCACAAAGACAGTTGTGCGCCTCATAATCGTCCGCGTCGAGGAAGTGGACGTCATTTGTTGCGACAAGCCCCACGCCCATCTTCTCGGCCAGCTCGATAAGGGCCTTGCGGACATTTGGGTCATCTCCTTCGTGCTTCTGGATTTCGATGAAGAACCTGTCGGGGCCGAATATCTTCAGGTAACCCTCGGCTGTTGCGGCGGCGCTCGCCGTATCGCCCGATGCGAGGTCAACGGGTATCTTGCCCTTGGGACAGCCGCTAAGAGCAATAATGCCTTCGTTGAGCTGGCTGAGCAGCTCCTTGTCGATTCGCGGCCGATAGTAGAAACCCTCGGTGAAGCCGGCTGTGGCGAGCTTGATGAGATTCTTGTAGCCGGCAATTGTCTCAGCCAGCAGCGTAAGATGATAGGCCGCCTCGCTGATGCTCGTCTTTGTTCTGTCCAATCTGCTTGCCGGCGCGACGTAGGCCTCCATTCCGATAATTGGCTTTATGCCTGCTGCAATTGCCTTCGAGTAGAATTCGATTGTGCCGAACATATTGCCGTGGTCGGTAACGGCGACAGCGTCCATATTGTGCTTCTTGCACCGCTTGAACAGCTTCTCGAAACTAATCGCGCCATCGAGCAGCGAGTACTGGCTGTGCAAATGAAGATGTACAAATCCCTTGTCCGCCACGGGTCAATCCTTTGCGTCGGCGACTTTGCTGTTGACTATTCCGGCCGATTGCCGATAATCTTAGACGACGCATCGTTCATAATCAATTGGCGGCGAAATTGCAAGCACCCTTGAAAGGATAGTGCGATGGATTTTCAGGATAGTCAAAATACACCGGCTGGTTTTACACAGCCGCAGCAGATGCCGCCGTTGCCGTTGATGCCGGCGGCGCAGCCACCCAAGAAGAGTATCGGCTGGAGGATTTTCTGGGGTATTTTGTTTGTACTGTCCGTGCTGGCCAACGGCCTGATGTTTCTCCTGTTGATTGGCGTGGTGCTTTTCTTTGCTGCCGAGCAGAAGACGGGGGTCATCCAACAGGTCATACGCGATGGTCCTCGCACGACCAGGATTGCTGTTGTTTCGGTGCAGGGCATCATAGATGACGAGCAGGCGGATGATGTATATCAGCAGTTGAAGGCGGCAAAGGAAGACCGGCACGTCAAGGGCGTTATTTTGCGGGTCAATTCGCCCGGCGGGACAATTTCCGGCAGCGACCAGATTCATAACGAAATCCTCAGGTACCGCAATGACCAGAACAAGCCCGTTGTCGCGTTTATGCAGGGCGTGGCTGCCTCGGGCGGCTACTATACCTCCGTTGCGTGCGACAGGATTATCGCCGAGCCGACGACAATCACCGGCTCAATCGGCGTCATTATGGGTTATCTCGTTCTTGAGCAGTTGCTGCAGGAGAAGCTCGGCATCCAGCCCGTCATTGTTAAGGCGGGCGAAAAAAAGGATTGGCCCAGTTCGTTTCACCCCCCTACCGATGAGCAGTTGCAGTACCTCAATGAACGTATAATCAATCCCGCATACGAGCGCTTTGTTGCGGTCGTGGCCGACGGCAGGGATATGCTTACCGAGGAACAGGTGCGGCAATTAGCCGACGGCAGCATCTATACCGCACCTCAGGCAGCTGACGTGAATCTGATTGACGAAATCGGCTACTTGGACGAGGCGATTGAAATGGCTTGTGCGATGGCCGGCGTCGAGAAGGCGCAGGTGGTTGAGTACCGCAAACCATTCTCATTTGCCGATGTCTTCGGCCAGAGCAGCGCGAGCGCCTTCAAATTCAACCGCAATACCCTCTACGAACTCGCCGTCCCGCAGGTCCTCTACCTCTGGACGTCCTACAAGTAACAACCCCGCTGTGATGAAATAGCCGTATTAACAGGCACGAAGACAACACGGCGTTGCTGTCAACTCAAAGGGGGACTCGCTTGCTGGCTGGCAACGTAAACCCGTGCGAATTAGTATGTGAGGTCTCTTCGCTATCAGCGGCTGGAATGTCTTAAGCAGAAAGGGGCTGTCCCGTTGGTAACGGAACAGCCCCCGTGATGCTCGAACTAACACAATGTTGCGTTGATTACCGCGGGCTTAAGCAACGGCTTTCTTCCTGTGGAACAAATACAGGATTATGCCCAGGGCAACCAGGCCGACAAGGCCGTTCTCGCCCAGCGTCTTGAGCAGCGCGGTGATGTTGGTCACAATACCGCTGAACCACGGCACTGTGCTGCCGAACAGAATCTCAACTGCGACTCCGAGGGCAATCAACAGCAGGGCGATTTCGGTAATCTGACCGATCCAATTCTTGACTTGTTCGAGGAATTGCATATTTGACACTCCTCAAAAGGGTTAAAAAAAGACATTAAGGACATTTTCGGCTTACTGTCGGCTCGTCAATGTTGTTGTCTTTAATCTTATCGTCAAAAACCGGCGTTTCCTTAATAGCGGACCTGCGCCGCGGGCGGCACCGTGTACCCACGCCGACAGGTCGATGTGCGTTATCAGTATTGCCAATGCGATTTGTCGCACGGATACGGGCGATGGCCGCGACGAAAAAAATTTGTCCTCAATTTAAGCGTTCCGGGTACAGCCCTGCCCCCTCATTATACCGGCATTTTTTTATTGTCAATGTGATAAGATGGGATATTTATACTTGACTTGCAATGTTAAAATGGGCTATAATGCCCCTATGGCTGAGAGGGTGGTGATGCTGGTGTTGCGGGCTTGCCTGATAGCCGTTGTCTGGGCCTTGTCCTGGCAACTCATCAGGCCCACTACGCAGACGATGCGGGTGCTGCGGGCGGCCGTACTCGTTTTCGCACTCCTGCTCATTATGGCCGTCGTACACCTAACCGCCGGCTGAGAAACATATCATCGGCTCGCTCGACTTCAACATAGCGCCTTTGCGTTCTCTGCGAACTCTGCGGTAAAATATGAGGGCTAAATCCACCCTTACCGCGACCAGTCGCCGGCCAATTCCGCAAAATCCCGCCAGTCAACGACGCCATCGCCATCGGGCGCAGGTGCAATGTCCGCTGATGGGTCGCCCCCCGGCCCGAGCCATTGCGTGCTGAGTAAGCCAACGTCCGCACCATCGACCTTGCCGTCGCCGTTGATGTCGGCCATACTCTCAAGCTCCATCGCAATCACGCTTGTCCCCTCAAGAGTCGTACTGCTGCCTGTCCCATCATCGTATGTATATGAAACCTTCCACCTCATCTCCGCCGGCTCAATCAGCGTTGAACGGTCAACCTCGATTGTGAATGTGTCGTTACTTTCCGCCGACCCAAACGGCCCTATGTAAGCACAGCCCACGTTGCCATCGACAATCGTTACATTCTCCGATACCCCGGTCAGCGTCGCGATGATGTCTGTCACCGCGACGGCGGATATGTTCCGCAAATTCGCCTTGCACACATATCGAAACACAGCCCTGCCAACCCGCCTCTTCTCAACAACACTTACTTCCTTAACCGCAACAAACTCCCTAATAATCCCGAAGGAGCAGGAGTAGCCGCCCGCGGCCATCCCGATAAAATCCGTATTTGGCGTTGGCACATTGCACTCGCCAAAGGAATTCTTTCCCCACGCGAGGACAGAGCCGTCTGACTTGAGGCCAAGGGAGTGATAGTAGCCTGCTGCGACGGCGATAA
>CAYGVZ010000136.1:0-7797 GCA_964353475.1 uncultured Pirellulales bacterium
GTTTGAGTCGTGCAGGCGAGAAATTGTGGTGAATTCGGCGATAGGCAAGGGCGGCGTCCGCGCCTTTTTCGACCAGCTCGGCACAATCGCGCAGCGAGCGGGCATCGGTATTATTGAAGCGAAACCAGCCGGTGTCGGAAGCGATGCCGGTAAAGAGCGCCTGTGCGGCTCTGGCCGTTATGGGCCATTTGGCGAATCGCAGCAAATCGAGGACGATGGAGCTTGCAGCGGCGGCGGCTGGGTCAACCAGTTGGACGCTGCCGAGGTTGTCGCCGGTGGCGTGGTGGTCGATTACGAGGATGGGCACGGCTGCTTTCTTAAGATAGGCGTCGAATTGAGGCAGTTGGCTAAAACTGTTGGTATCGACGATAACAATCAAATCGAACGGCCCGAAGCGCGACTCGACCAACTGCTCAACGGTAACATCCTGCCCGAGTACGGGCGGACGTTGTGAAAAAAGAAAGGCGTACCATTCGGGCAGGGGGGACAGAAGTAGCGTCTTGACGAGCTTACCCTGGGCGGCAAGGGATTCAGCCAGGGCGACGCAGCAGCCGCAGGCGTCACCGTCGGGCTTGGTATGCGTGGTGACAAGGCAGCTTGTCGCATTGCTTATGAGCTGCACAGCACTTTGAAAATCGTTCATAGTCAACGTTGACTCTGTCATCTCCAGCTATTCCTCATTGAGTGCTGTCGAGCTTTTGTTTGGTTATCTTCAGCAGTTTTATTGGCCCCATAAGGCCTGAAGGTTTCAACGGTTTATTCTTGTCAAGGTACATTTCTACGGGTGCGGAGGTCCAGATATTCTGCGGCTTGCCGAATTCAATAAAGTCGCCGATAAAGCGGTTACGATACACATTTGCGACCTTGACTTCCAGCAGGTTCTCGGCATCGCTGTTCAGCAAGCCCGTTACGTCGAAGGTTGAGTCAGGCCGCCAGATGTAGCCGAGTTTTCGGCCATTAAGAGAGACCTCTGCGGTTGAGCCGATGGCGCCAAGAGACAGGGTTAACGAATCGGTTTTGGACGCGAAGGCGGCCGGGGCGGTGAAGCGTATGGTGTAAGCGGCCGTGCCGGAGAAATATTTTATGGCAGGGTCTTCAAAATCGGTCCAGGATTTCAGTTCGGTGATTTCGACCGGCTTGATGTCGGCCTTATACTCAGGCGCAAAAACAATAGTTCCTTTGAAGTCCTTAAGCTCATACACTTCGGGCTGCTCTGGTTTTTCATCCACGCTCGGCGATACAATTGGGCCGCCTGCTTCGCCTGTCTTGAATACGAACAGGAGGGACTGTCGCGGTTTGAAGGAGACCGGCAGGCGGATTCTTCCGTTCTCGCGATTGTAAATTGCCGGCTTTGTTACTGTGCCATTTTCAGGGTCCCAGATTTCAGGCGTCTGGTTCGTTGTCGCAAACAGACATTCGCGGTGCAGTTGAGTATTCAACTGGTTGGCGACGAAGAATACGTCGGCGTTGTTAATCCTCTTATGAATGTACAGGAATGTATTGGGGTCGCGGGGATTTGTCTCAAAGGCAGGCAGGATTTTCATATCTTTGAGCACCCCGGCAAGTGGTTGTCCCCATATCACCCTGCCATTACCGTACTGGTTTTGGGTGACGGTCTTACCATCTATCTTTCCCCACATTTTATTCGCGAGCGTTTCGAGTGCGCGGGCATTCCTGCTGTGCTTGCTCAGCGACAACACCTTAACGGGTTTCGGCCCGTAGAGCACGGCGCCTTTATTCACGAGTTCCGCGATTCGCTGCAAGGTGGCCGGTTCCATTGAAGTCGAATCGGGAATGGTCAACAAATGACAGGACGAGCAGTTCGATATTCCGACCTTGCCGTCTTTCGTCTGGAATTTTTTATTGAGCACATCGAGATTAAAGAACGCGGCGCTATACCCTGCGGGCAGGGTGTATGGTTTGGTCTGGTCGAGCGACTGTGGAAGCTGGTCACCGATGAAGTGGAGTACCTGCGGCTGTGTTGTTCCTTTCTGCAGGACATACTGGACTCGTGCGTGATAGTCGGACCAGCTTGAGATGTGCTGCCAGTAGAGATTGTTACGGTTGAAATGTGAGCCCCACTGATAAAGCGTCATACCGGGTTTTTTGTCGAACGGCTGATGGACGTAACTATGAAGAATGAACTGATTGACGCCGGAGCAATACGCCCTGTCGCCGAAGGGTTTCAAATCCCAGGGCGATTCGCTGTAATGGGCCTGTGCGGTATAGGCCTCTGCGCCCAAGATGGGTTTGTCGTAGCAGAGGCAGGCATAAGCGGGAAACACCGCTTCGGGTCTTTCCACGGGCGTGTATTCGGGAAATGAGGTTTTCGAGTTATGGCCCGCCCAGAATTCGAACATAGGCATATCGGCGTAGCTGTTGCATTTGAGGACATCCAGAGGCGGATAGCCGGTCCCGCCATAAATGACCTCGGCGTGCATTTCGATATTGGCCTTGCGGCACAGTCGGCTGAAGTGCTTGTAGTAGTTTTGCTCGATGAGTTCAGCGATGGTCTTTCGAAAATCATAAAGGAACGCCTCGGATTGGGCGACGTTGCCGACGGTCTGGCCGCAGAGGACGGGCAGCCAGTTGATAATTTTGTAGCCCCTGCGTTTTTGAAATTCCACAGGAAAGTTCGCGGTCCAGTTCTGATAGCCGCACTCCCAACTGTCGATAAGCAGGAACTTGAATGTGTTTCCCGCGTACTTGCCCGCCGCATCGACCAGCTTTTGAGGATAGCTATTGAAATGCAGGTCGAGCGCCGAGGCGTCCATTTTGTCACATTCAAGGCCGCGACCTTCTTTGGTGGCGGGGCCGTTCTCGGCGCCTGTTGAAGTGTAGCCAAAACGGATAATGTGCCAGTTGCCCGGCGGTGCGGTCCATTTGAGCAAACCATCACGCGACAAGCTGGCGGTAAGATTGATAACTTTGTCCGGGGCTATGCAGGGTCTATCTGAGGATGCCGATTCGGAGACGTCAAAGTATTCCGATTTTTCCGACTTGACCGACACCGTTTTCTCTAAATGGTATGGAATCGCAGGGCAGTACAGGGGCGATTCGTGCTTCCCTAGCAGCTCCATTTCGGCAATGGTGAATGGTATGTAGGAGTCAGTATTGGAGTATTCGCCGATTTCGAGCTGATAAAACCTCGCAGTTGTTGGAGGAATTTCAAAGGACAGGGAACGATTAAGCCCGCGTATTTCGATGTCTTTGATGTTCCTGAATTCGTTGCCGTCGTCGGACGCACGGAGAGTGTATCGGTTACCGAATGAATCCATACTGCCCCACAAGAATCGCTTGCGCGGGTGAATTACTATCTTTTCAGCGGCAAACGGTTTGTCGAACGTGAAGAGGATTTTATCGCCGCGCCTGACTGAAAGCGAGCTAATCGGGTTGCCGTCTGTGAGCAGAGTCGTTTGGTTGGCATAGTTGACGGTGACTTTTGGTGCGGCTGACTGAAAGGAGGTGATCGGTTCATCGGAGGGATAAGCGAGCACGGCGAAGTCGCGGTAGAAATTTCGTTCCGAATAGGGCTTTGGCAGCTTTATGGCAAGGCCGCGGCCGCCTGTAACGATTGTCTTCGTCCAGACGTATTGTTTCATCGACATCTCGGGAGTAATCCAGGGTCCGCCGCTGGAGCTCCAGCCATCGCAATTGTGGGCGCCTATGGCAATTCCGAGACGGTCGGCCTCCTGCAAGGCCCATTGGAACATTTCGTACCATTGGGGGCTGTTGAATTTGACCTGCGGGACTCCGAAATCGCGTTCATCGAACAGGCCGATGTTGAGGATAGTGGCCTGCACAATGCCCTGTTGCTTCATCGCCTCAAGGTCTTTGGTGATGCCTTCTTTGGTGATAGCGCCATCGAGCCAGTGCCACCAGGTATGGAGTTTGACGTTCTGCGGGGGGCTGCTGAACTCGGCTGCGTTGAGCATTTGAGGTGCAGTGTTTTGGGCGCCGCTGACGACCGCGGGCGACAACAATGCAAGGGCGACTATAAGCTGGAATGGTCTCATATTCATTTTTCCTTTCATCTGGTCATTAACCAGGTATCCTGAACAGGATGTCGATTTCTGAGATTTTGACTTTATGAGTATCGGCGAAAATGATGGTCTTTGAGCGCATTTGGAATCTCCATCAGCCAGCGGCCTGTTGCTCGGCGGCAACAGCCGATTTTTTCCTTAACCGGTAATTCTTGCATCGTTCGGGTCTTTCGGTATTGGCCAGTGTTTCAGTCAGGTATATTACAGGCAAAAGCGGCGGCAATCAATTTACATATCGTTATTGCAGGAAGGCAATAGCGCCGACGGCGTGGGCGTAAACGACGTCCCAGATTTCCTGTGTGTTCCACTCGACGGCGTTTGAGGTTTCCATATAGGGGGTATCGTCGGGTCTGCCAATCCAGGCAGAAATGCAGGCCTCGGGGATTTTGACGTTGCAGGCGGAGAAGGGGACGGGGTGGCGAAAGCCGACGCCGGTGAACAGACACAGGCCGACGGTGTTGTGGCCGGTCATCCACTGCAAGAGTCGTTCGGCGGCATCGCGCCAGGATTTTTCGGAGAATAGTTTTGCGGCGCGGGCGAGAAGGTATGCGTGGTGCATAAAGGCGCCGCCGCAGGGATGGACCATTTCCTGTTCGTTGAACGGATGGATAAATGTTCTGACCCACCTGCCGCGACCCGCATCCCTGAAAAGCTGAAGACGGGGATTTGGCGGATTGATAAAGACCCCGTAGGGGGTGACGGCGAAGGGATTGCTTGCGGCATCTTTCAGGAGGAATCGCTCGATGTACAGTCGGACTGCGTCTGCTGCACGGGCGTTCAGCTTGCCAAGTCCTTTTGGTTTCAATTCGCACAGGCGAAGCAGTGCCATTGGAGGGGCACAGGCAAAACCGAGTGAGCGGAAACCGTCGCGGGCATTATGTTCGAGGAAATAGTGCGAAAGGCCGCGACCACCCTTATCCTGCCGAGAAAGAAGCTCCTCAGCAATCGCGGCGATGCGACTGACGGAAGGGAAATTGCCGGTTGCGACAAATAGTTCAAGCGAGGCGTGTAACTCGGCAGCGACAAAGAGTGTGCGGTCATCGTGGCGGCGTTCTTGAGCGTATCGCCAGGCGCGTCTTGCGAGGGCGAGACATTTGGCAGCGAGCGATTCGGGCAGGATGTTGGAGATGAGGGCCTGGGTTCTGACAAATTCAAACTGACACCAGGGGTTGTATGTTGTGCGGACGGTGCGTTCATCGCCGGAGCGAGGGACGTTGTCGGTGAGGCGATTGCCGGAGCCGTCGGCGATGCAGCCGGGGTGGTTTTCGCACCACCAGCCGTCCTCATATTTGAAGGGCGGCTTGATTGTTCCACCACCAATGTCCTCATAGACCTGCCCCTGCCTGCTTATCATATTATGGAAGAGGCCATTGCCCCATTTTATTTCATCAAGGGCGGTGTTACGAAGGCCCTTGTGGCCGCAGCAGTAAATATGGCATAGGGCATCGAGATTGCCTTGAATGAACGCCATCCATTTTCTCATATCGCCGGCGTTGTACCAGGCGGCAGCGGCGCTGATTTGTCTGCCGGTGCGGTCGAGGACGGCATCGTCGAGGTGTGTAGCGGGGCGGATGCCGGGGACATCAAAGCCGCTGCGCTGTGAGTAGAGATAGATGAGGTATCCGCGCAGGAGTCGTTCGTAGGGCCTATCCTCAATGACAAAGGGCGTAGTGAACTGGTACTGGGTTTCTATCTGGTAGATGCCGGGCGTGCGGAAGTCGGAGAAGTCGGCCTGCCAGAATGTCCCCCAGCGGGAGCGGATGCGCTTTAACCAGCCCTTATAGAGAGGATGCTTATTCCTGCTGCGGTAGTTTTGCTCGCCGGGCAGTATCCGGCCTTTGAGCAGGTCATAGGGCCAGCGATAGACCTTGTCGGACCACTGGGACGGCTTGTCTGAATCACGGGCAAGGCGCTCGCCGATGGCCTGAATGTAAAATGCAACTCTTTGCGGCAAATCACGCTGCCTGTTTTCAGGGGCGATGAGCGTAAGGGGCTTTGGCGAATTCGGTCGAAAACCGAGCTGGCTTGTGCACAGGATAAAGTCGAGCGACGGCTGACTGAGACGGGGCTGGGATATGCTCTTGATGCCTGTTTTTCTCATAGGGCAATCTCCTTCAGGGCCCAATGACGCTAACGGCGGCCTCGGAAAGTTTCTTTCTGCGGAATTTTCTGGGTATGACGCGGAGGCCGTCTGATTCGATGGTTTCGCCGCCTTTAAGGATGCCGCCGATTTTATGCACACACCACTCGGCGAGGGTGGGGACACGACCTGTGAATTTAGTGGACCAGTCGAGACCGGCGGTCGAGGCGACTGTGGTCATTGGGACGCCGCCCCCCATAATCCAGCCACCGGCGTAGGGATGAATGTGAATCGGGAGACGGTCGAACTCGTCCTCAATTTCGCCAACCAGTTCCTCGATAATGTCTTCGAGAGTAACCATCCCCAGAATGGCCCCGCCTTTGGAGACGACGATAACGATGTGGATTTTTTCCTGAATCATCGTTTCGAGCAGATGCGACAGGGGCGTGTCTTCGATTACTCTCTGTATAGGTCTGGCAATGCCTTTTATGGTGGGGTCAGCGGGATTGACGCGCAGTGCGGTGACGATATCCTTGAAGTTGACGTAGCCGGTAATGGACTGCGGGTCGTTTTCCGTGGTACAGACGGGAAAGCGGGTGTGCATATCGAGATGGGCTTTTACGAGTGCCTGGGCGAGAGAGCTGCCGACGAATATCGTGGAGATGTCCTGTGCGGGGATGACAATGTCGCGGACCAGATGCGTGGATAAATGGGCGGCGGCAAGGACGATTTTTTCCTCGCGTTCGCCCATAAGTTTGGACGTCCTGGCGATGGAGACGGCGGCCTTAAGCTCGTGGAGCCACTGGCCCTGGGGGGCGAGTTTGGCGGGCCAAAGATGCGCCAGCGCGCTTACGATTCTCTTTACGACCATTTCAACGAGCGAGATGAATGGATTTGTCACTCGTGCGATGACCTTCATAATCGGCGAAAGGCGAAGGACAATCCACTCCTTATTGTTGAGGGCAATCATCTTGGGGACAAGCTCGGCAAAGACGATTGTTGCCAGCGTCAGCGGGACAATCAGGAATGTTACGGCAAGGACTTCCGACAACAGCATGGAAATCCGCCAGGTGCGCTCAATGTATGGGGCGAAGCTTTCCTGGACAGCAGCACCGCCTGAGGCGGCGGCTATGGCGGCAAAGAGGGTGATGCCCAGTTGGGCGATGGCAAGCGAGGCCTCTATCCTGTCTTTCATAAAGGCGGCCTCGGCGGCGCCGCGTTTTTTCTCATTGAGCAGAACCGTTATCCTTGCGCGTGAAATCGAGGCCAGACCCATCTCGTATGCCGCGAAGACCGCGTTGAGGAGCAGCATCAGGACTATTACAACAATCTCATACATCGAAGAGTTACCTCAATCAGGTTTTTGGGGTCGCAAAAGGTTTCCGGCCCTGTCGCAGTCGGCGGCGACTTGGGCGGCGAGGTCGGCGGGGGTTGCGAATTTACGTTGTGGACGGATATAGTTGGTGAAGTCCATCGCCAAGCAGCAGGCGTTGAACCGGTCGGCATTGTCGATAAGCAGATGTGCCTCAATCAGCAGGGGGAACTGGTCGCCGAAGGTCCTGGCCTGGCCGATACTGTAAACGGCGGGGACAACCGCTTCACCTTTGAGCACATCATCCTGGTTCTGCCCGATGGCGACAAAGCCGGCATAGACGCCCTGTGCGGGTATAATCT